>CAMPKR010000051.1 GCA_946887345.1 uncultured Bacteroidota bacterium
GTTTTATGTTTACCTCTATCACTCAAGGCTCAAAAACTCTATTTAACCGGCGGTTATGTGATCGACCGACCCACAGTGCGGGACGGACTGAAAGAGAACGGCATGGTGGATGAAATGAATGGCTCAATACAAGTCAACAAAATAAAACAGGCAGGCTTTTTTGCCGGAGCGGGTCTTTACCTGAAAGCAAAAAAAACTTCCACTTTCGGTTTTCGCGGAGAGGCAGCCTTTGAAAGACATAGCCTGGCTATGGAAAGAACCGTGACTACTCAGGAAACTCCTTTCACTCCTCAATCAACTTTTGCATCTGATATTTCTGCCTCCAACTCTTACCTGCGGCTTACGCCTACCCTATCCTATTGTCAGCTAAAAAGATCAGGCAAAAGCTACCAGGCCGACTTTGGTCTCAGCCAGTTGGTTCACCTTGGTGGCTGGAAAGAGAATAGTTCATTCACTGCAGTACATATTTCAGCCGGTATCGGCTACCGCGGTATCTTGCTGAAAGCAGGCGGAGAGGTAGGCCTGAGAAATACACTGGGTGGAGAAGGCAAGGACTACAAGGCTATGTCTAAGCGGTTTTTTGGAGGTATTGTGATCTATCCTTCGCTCTTTAAGAAAGCAAAACCGGTACCTGAACCACAGATTGTGCCTACCGGCGGGTAGATTCCGCTACTACATTTTCCATCGAAAGCGCCCGGCCGTCGAGTATGAAATCGGGCTCGCGATTTACCCTGGCAGATACCTCAGAGAATCCATTTGCAACCAACAACTGCTCTACATCCTCTTTCCCGTACATCTTAAAACCGTATTGTGTGAAAGGATACTTTTCCATCTGGTACTTAGGCCTGAAGGAGAGGAACAGTTTGCCGCCCGGGCTTAACATCCGCTTCAGCTCTGCAAAAGCCCTTGATACATCTTCCCAGAAATAAATGGTATTGACGGTAAATATCTTATTGAAACCCCCGTCCTCAAAAGGCAAGGCAGCCACATCGCCAAAGACAAACTCAGCCTGCCCCTTTTCTACCCATTCCGCATTCATTTTGGCCGCTTCACTCACCATCAATTCCGAAAAATCACAACCGGTATATCCTACACTGGGATCTACATTCAAAATCTCCTTCACAAAGTAGCCATTGCCCATACCCAGCTCCAGTATTCTGTCGCCGGCTTCAGCACTCACTGCCTTTATAGCGTCCCTGTTCATTTGGGCATTACCCTTGTTCATCATTTCGGCAGTGGCCAGTCCACCTTCACCTGTCGGCTGGCGCAGCTGGGCTGCCATTTGTTTATACTGTTCTTCCTGCATCTTATAATCTTGCGCTTGCACAAATATAAGTCGCCTTATCTCAGTATCTTTATCGCCCATGAAGCAACTTCTGTTCCTACTTCTATTTCTGTCCTGTTTTTGTGCCCACGCACAGGAGTCGGCCAACGACATACTGGCCAAAATGGCTGCTGCTATGAAAAGCCATCAAAGCCTCAGCTACAATGCCGACCTCCGCATCAAATATCCCGACAGGCAGGACACTTCTTACGCCGATGGCACTGTGCACATGATGCGCGACGAACGTGACACCATCTGGGGCGGAATGGTATGGGCAGGAGAAGGAAAGAAATACGAGACTTATGCTTTCTATGATCTCAACCGCCGCTATGTAGTACAGAACACTATCCATCGCGTGGTGATAGACAAAGCCCGTAAAGGCGACCTTGGCCTGTCTATGATATATACATCTTTGCTTGGTGTGCCCTTTCTGCAGTCGGTAAATACCCGCAGCAACCCCATTGAGAAAGCAACACTACAACCGGAAACCATCATCAGCGGCAAGTCCTGTTATGTAGTGGAGGTCACCACCTTTACAGGCAACAGCAGTGTACGAAACGAAACCTGGTACATTAATAAAGCAGATTACTTTCCATTGATGATCAAAAAGTCCGAGACCGGCGGGCAGTCAACAGTATTATCAATAACAAGTTATCAATTCGATAAGATCGGCCCGGACAAGTTCTCACCATCACAAGTGCCTGCCAGCTACCGTGTTGACAACCGCGAAAGAGAGGTTCCTAAAAACATCCAGGCACCTGGTAACAGGAGAAGATAAACACTAATCTCCCCCATACCACACCACCGTCCCCACCACATTATCCTTATACACAAAACCAAGATAACGCGAGTCCAGCGAAGCATTGCGGTTATCGCCTAAGACAAAGTACATACCCCGTGGCACGCGTATCGGTCCGAAATTATCTACATTCCAGGTCCTGTTATAACGCTCGTATATTGTCTGGTCAGGCCGGTCAGCGGGAAAGATAAATCTTGCAGCCTTTATACCGCTATCACCCACTACTTTATCTGCCAGGTGAACAATGATCGTATCCCCCTGCACGCTGATATCTTTATTATCAGTGATGTTCTGTATCCTTTTCAGCTGGCTGATGTCGGCCACATAGCGGTGCGCGAGCTGCAGGTCCTTGTCTGCATAATGACCGTTAACATAGAGGTCGCCGTTCTTTATCTGCACCTTATCGCCCTCCATGCCGCAGATACGGTGAATCCATGTTTCCTTACCGTACTCCATCGTGGTATTCTTATAACAGATCAGGTCGAAACGGTCAGCACTAACGAGGTTAGATATAAATGCGATCTCGCCCTCCTTCAGCGTAGGGAAATTGCTATGTGTTTCAATACTGTAGTACTCAAAAAAATTAAGCGCTCTTCCGGCAAAGAACAGGATAATAAGACCAATAAAGGAGGTAAGGAGTATGGTGCGTGTTTTATTCATAAAGTGCAAATTAGCATTTAGTGGCTTTTTCCTGAATAGCTCCCATGCATCTTTTAAGCGATGATCATAGTTCTCCCTTTAGGGGGCGAAGGGGGTTTTCCCTATCTTCGCCCTACAAATACTACCTCAATGCAAAGAGATACTGCCATATTTAGCCTGATACAGGAAGAATTGGAGCGCCAGCGCCGCGGACTGGAACTGATAGCTTCTGAAAATTTTACCAGCATGCAGGTAATGCAGGCTATGGGCAGCGTGATGACCAATAAATATGCAGAGGGTTATCCCGGTCGCCGCTACTATGGTGGCTGCGAGGTGGTAGATAAAAGCGAACAACTGGCTATCGACAGGGCCAAAGAGATATTCAATGTAGCCTATGCCAATGTGCAGCCGCACAGCGGTGCCCAGGCCAATGCAGCAGTAATGCTGGCCTGCCTCCACCCCGGTGATACCATCCTCGGACTCGACCTGAGCATGGGTGGTCACCTTACTCACGGCTCACCCGTAAATTTCTCTGGTAAACTATATAATGCTGTTCACTATGGCGTACTTAAAGACTCCGGCCTTGTCGACTACGATATGATGGAGGCCCGGGCAAAAACGCATAAGCCTAAGATGATCATCTGCGGTGCCAGTGCCTACAGCCGCGACTGGGACTATGCCCGCATCCGCAAAATAGCCGATAGCATCGGAGCACTGGTACTGGCAGATATCTCCCATCCTGCAGGTCTTATTGCCAAAGGTCTGCTGAGCTCTCCTTTTGAGCATTGCCATTTCGTAACTTCTACTACGCATAAAACACTTCGTGGTCCACGCGGTGGTGTCATACTCATGAAGCACGACTTCGAGAATCCCTGGGGCATCGCAGGGCCTAAGGGTGAGATACGCATGATGAGCCAGCTCATCGATCTTGCCGTGTTCCCCGGCACCCAGGGCGGCCCGCTGGAGCACGTGATAGCGGCCAAAGCTGTTGCCTTCTACGAGATACAGCACGATAATTTCCTCGCCTATGGTAAGCAGGTAGTGAGCAATGCCCAGGCCCTCGCGGGGTCATTCCGCGCAAAAGGCTACGACATTGTTTCGGGCGGTACTGACAACCATCTTCTTCTTATCGATCTCCGTAATAAGAACATCAGCGGAAAGAAAGCGGAGAATACCCTGGTAGAAGCCGATATCACACTTAATAAAAACATGGTTCCTTTCGACGACAAGTCGCCTTTCGTTACCTCGGGTATCCGCGTCGGCGTTCCTGCAATTACTACCCGCGGACTGAAAGAGGAGCACATGCCGCAGATCGTCACCTGGCTCGACCGTGTACTCATGTCGCCGGATGACGAAAGCCTGATACGCAATGTAAAAGGTGAAGTGAACGAGTTCATGGCAGGTTTCGCACTTTATCCCAGCTTTGAGGCACAGGCAGTGGGCTACCAGTTGCACTAGGACTGCACTCTGTTCACCACAATATATTTAGTGTTTACCCCATACTTTGGGCGGTATCAGCAGCGTTTGCATATATTTAGATATATCCAAAATCGATGTTGATGCGAAAAATACTGCTGGCTCTGCTGATGTTCATGCCATTCACTTTGCTGGCACAATCGGTGGTTACCGACGACCCGGTCGCCGTGCTTGGTGAAATGAAGCCGGTACTTATAGATGGAAAACGCGGCTACCCTACCCTCACCATAACAGAGATACTGGAGAACCCACCCACTATCAGAAACGTGCAAGGCTTTACAATTACTCACTTCTGCCTGAGCTTCGACAACCGCGAGCGCATGGAAATATACGGTCCATACTGTAACAAACGTGAAGAATATACAGACGAAATGAAAGTGGCGCTTAAGAGAAACGCCTTTGGCCTGGGCACTGTCTACGTCGACGAAATAAGGGTCAAAGGCCCCGACGGACGAACAAGAAGTGTCAACAGCATCACAGTAAATTACAGATAAACCAATGAAAAAAATCATCACACTCGTTGTATTTTTGCTCATTGCAAGAGCAGGCTCTGCCCAGTCAGAAGTCAAAGCTTCCTTCGGCACCTTACCCTATGACGAGAAAAATATCCACTCAGGCACCATAGAGCAGATACTCGCCAATCCAAAGATCATTCTTAACAACAAAAGCTACCACGTCGACTCTTTCTTCGTTAGTTTTTTGCCCGCTCAACCTGCCGACCTGGTCGGTCCCTTTACGATTGCCGGTGACAAACTCAGTCCACGGATAATGAATTCTCTCAGGGATATGGGTGGTAAAAAGGGCATTTTGTTTATCGACAATGTAATGGTCTCTGCATCCGGCGGCAAAAGAATCGTTACCAACAACGTACTTGTAAAGTATACACGCTAAACCTGCCGGGTACGATTTTTGCACTTTCTTTCGTTAAGGCTTACAACTTATTGATTTTGTTTTTGATATTTACACTGCTTTTTCAAAAAGAGACGTGGTAAATCTTAAAAAATCATGTGGATCGTGGTTCAGGCCCATATTTAACTCAGTTGTTAAGGCAGGGCGGTCAAAAGCCCTTATTTTTGCTTAAACGGATAAAGAAAGGAAAGATTCATGCGTAGATCGCAATTTGCTGCTTTTGTAATATTTATATTATTTTCTCTTAACGCCGCAGACTCTTCTGCCCAGTTCGGGATATTTAAGAAGAAAAAAGACGAACCAAAGAAAACCGTCAACGTCTATGATCTCGATTCTATCATAGACCCCATGATACCTACACAAAGGCAGGTATTCCACAACAAGATAGATAAGGAGCAACGCCGCGCCGACGTATCCGACGGTTCCGTTGATGGTGTCATCTATTATTCCGATGACACTGCGCTTACCAATTCCCTCACCCGCAGTATACTAAAGGATATTGACCGCCTCCAGGTAATGATTGAAAACCTGCCTGTCAGCAACAATCCTTCAATAGAGAACCAGATGAAGATCCGGTATCTCTCTGCTATATACATTATGGCTACAAAGTATAACCAGGACATGCTGGTAGAACCGGCCAGGTATCGTAAAATACTCGCCAATATGCGCGAGCTCATCATTGCCAGCCACGAAGGCAGGCTGGATGCCTATGCACGCGCCAATGCCAACATGTACACCCTCGCCAACAGTGAGAAGATACTGGAAGACATTCCCGCTACCCGTGCCTATGTTTTCGCAGAAGTAGGCAGGCAACATCCGCAGGTAATGATCAAACGCCTGAATGAGTTTGCCAAAGAGCCTTTTGCCTGCGAGATCATTAAGGCTGCCGCGCGCATTGTGCCCAATGACATTTACACATATGTCTCTTCTACCAACTACGACCTCCTAAGTGCTGTACGCAACTGCGATGACCCGCTGGTAAGGAGCATAGTGAACATTACCGATAATTCGAAGACACCACTCAAGACCCTTTCCTTCCTCGGCGATATACATACGGGCAGGATGACTATTGAGCAGGCTGACAGCATCGCCTCCGATCCTGATGTGTATTACGAGAATCTTGTCCGCCTTAAAATAGAGAACGATACGCTCGGCCGCGCTACCTACACCAGCGAGCTGGCCTATACCGGCCTCCGCTATGTACGTGAAATGAACGACCTTCACGACGAGCCGGACGCAAGACGCTTCAAGTGTATTGAGAAAATGAGCCCGCAAACCCTCTACTACCTGATGATCTATGGCCAGGACGAGATCTATACCTCCAGCTTCACAGGCACTTTCAAGCGCATGCTGGAACGTATGAACCCAACCAGGGGCAATGAATTCCTCGATAGCATACATCATGATAAGTTCCGCACGTTCATAAGAATGTGTGCTGGCTACAACACTCTCGGCGATTTCCTGGCCACAATGGAAATTGATGAAAAGACCAAACTCATGAGCAGCTTCATTGCCGGCCTTGACAAAGGTGACGATAACGATTTGGAAGATGCCGTAGACGTGGCCGATGCCTTTGGTAGCATCCGCGATTCTGCCCTTGCTGTCTTCCTGCGCAACCGCGTAAAAGATAACTACGAATTGGCTTACAAATCTCGCAGCCGCAAAGGGATGGTTGTATACGGACTGATGGCTGCCATCTTTGATGGATCGAAAGCGCTCAGCTCCCAGGACGAAGTGATCCGTCAGAGCCAGATACTGAACCTGCCTCCCGTTAACCTCGTTCCGTATAGCAGCCTGGTGAACGATTCAGGCATTGTATATGGGCAAGTCTACTTCTACGGTGATGAGGACGGAAAAATGTCCTACAACAGTTTTATGGGCAACTTCCGCGATGGCAACTGGAAGGTGAACGTTGAAAAACAGTGGACAACTATCTCATCTATCAAAGGCAAGAAGGTAGTGATCTACGCCAATAACCCTATACCCGAGCCCGGTGACGAAGAAGCACAGAAAGAACTGAACACTTATCTCAATACCAACGATATCCACCCTACCTATATCGTCCACCGCGGACATAGTTACCACCTGCCGCTCACTATGGAGCGCCTGGCTAAGGAGAACAAAATTGTAATGCTAGGTTCCTGCGGGGGTTACCACAACCTTGGCGTGGTGCTGAACCACGCCCCTGATGCACACATCATCTCTTCCAAGCAAACGGGTATGGCCGTTATCAACGATGCTATCATCAAGGTGATCAACAAAAGACTGCTTGCCGGTCAGGACATCAACTGGATCAACGTCTGGGCAGAAGCAGAACAAATGATGAAAGGTGGTGCAGCACTCAAAGAAAGGTTCGACGACTACGTACCTCCTTACAAAAATCTTGGCGTGATCTTTATCAAGTCTTATCGCAAGCTCACGGTAGACCTCGCAGCTATCAGGTAGCCGGATAACACTTCCCCCTTTGTGCGAGAGATGCTGTGCGTGGGCGAAGGGGGTCAGGGGGATGTCCTTTAAGTAAGCACCAGCAATACACACTATGCAAAAACTCGCCGATATCGACACCCGCGCCCCCAAAGGCTTCAATAAGGAAGACACCAAAGCCGAGACTGTTAAGATCATAAAGGAACTGGATGAACTCCAGAACCTCCTCTATGCATCTGCTAAATACTCCATACTCATCATCCTGCAGGGCATGGACGCCAGTGGCAAAGACGGACTCATTAAAGATATTTTTACCGGCATTAATCCCCACGGTATTTCCATCAGCTCTTTTAAAGTACCAACAGAAGAAGAACGCTCGCACGATTTCCTTTGGCGCATACACAAGGCTGCACCGGCAAAGGGAACTATTAAGATCTTCAACCGCTCTCACTACGAAGACGTGCTCATTACCCGCGTACATGACATGATCGACGACGAAACAGCGAAAAAAAAGATGCAGGCAATAAACGATTTTGAGTCCTTGCTGCAAACCCACAACAATACACGCATCCTCAAGTTCTATCTCCACGTATCAAAAGAAGAACAGGCCGAGCGACTCGCTGAGCGCATGAAGAACCCCGCCAAAATGTGGAAATACAATCCCCGCGACGAAAAAGAAACCAATCACCGCGAGCGCTACCTTAAGTACTACGAAGAGATATTTCAGCACTGCAACCAGCCTGCCTGGCACATCGTCCCCGCCGACCAGAACTGGTACAAAGCACACCTAGTAGCAAAAACCCTCAGGGACGCACTGAAAAAACTGGACATGAAATATCCTTTGATAAAGAAATAGCGTATTAATATTGTCGTGGTGAGCGTAGTCGAACCATGACGAAGCTGAAATAAAGATATAGAGCGCAATGTCCTATTCTCAGCGTTTGCCTACGGGAAACAATTTTCTTGCAATGAGAGCCTTGAAATTCGGTTCAACAACTAGCCCGGTCAATCCTTTAATCCCCCAAAATCCCGGTTCAAAAACCTCTTTATATAATAATTCACATCCCCTGCTTCCTCCCATTGCACAAAGTGCCCGCATTTCGCTATCATATGCAGTTCTGCATCCGGGAACCGGGCAGCGGCTTTCTCAGCCAGTTGCTTAGTGCTTAAGTGATGCAATAGTTTGTTAGGTATCAATGCATCCCTTTCACCGAATATGATCAGTGTGGGTTGCCGTATCTCCTGCAGCCTGCCATACACAGGCTCATCCAGCATACCATCTATACAGGCCTCTACCATGGCCTTATATTTCTTCGCAGGGTATCGCTGCTGCAGTTGCACCAGTTCCTCCACCATTCCCCTCGCCTGCTCCGGGAACAGGTAAAAGCTTATCTGCAACGTCTTCTTCAGGCTGTTCGCCTCCGTAGAAAACATATCAAACAGGTGCAGCGTTGTCTTATACGCCGACTGCTCCCATTCCGTAAATTCCTCAAAACCCGCCGGCGCACATAGCACCAGCTTACTCACCACCTTCGGATACTTCAGTGCAACAGTCATTGCTACCTGCCCGCCCATAGAGTGCCCCGCCAGGCAAACCACACCCAGCTTCAGCTTCCCCACAAACTCACACACTACTTCCGCAAAGAAGCTCATGCTATAGGCATAGTCCCCCGCCGCCGAATACCCGTTGCCCGGCAGATCTATCGCAATGCACCTGTACTGCGCCCGTAGTTGTTCTATGTTTTTCTGCCAGCCGAGCGCATAGTTTGCCAGCCCGTGAATGAAGATTATAGTCTGCGTTCCCGCGCCCTCATCTATATACGCTACCCTGCAGCCCTTTATATCTATGTACCTTTTCTTAAACTCCCTGGCCCCTTCTGTCATGTGTTTCCAATTTACATTTTTTCGTGCAGAGCTGTTGAGGTGCTAATTCCCCAGCCCTCTTGTACTGTCCGCTACCATAGTCAACAGTTAATTCTACATTTCCACGAATTGAGTGTAGCTAACAAAATCTTCACACCACGCATCCCAAAAACAATATAAGTGTAAAACAAAGATAGCTATCCATTAAGAATAGCAGAGCTCTTACGGCAGAGCTTGGGACGTGTAAAAGAATATATCTCAGTTAGTTGTGGCACACTGTTTTTAATTACACTAACACGAATGCGCAATTCGAAATTAGCCCGAACGGATCATTATGAAACTAAACTATGAACGCCGCTATGAAACAGACCCGTGAAAGCTATCATCATGAAAACTTGCTAATGAACCTTTTCTAAAAATATAGAGTAAACATTCACATTTTAAAACTCAGATTACTATGTCAGAAAACAGGAACCTTGGTTCACAGAACCAAAATCGCGGCGGAAGCCAGGATCAATCATCTCGCTCAGGCCAGCAAGGCCAACAACAAGGCCGACTGGATCGTGAAGATGATCTGCAACGCCGTGTAACTGACGAAAATCGTGGCGGAAACCAAAGGTCGGAAGGCCAGGAAGAAGAAGACGAATCACTGGAAGGTGGACGTCAGGGTAACCGCACTAACACTGGCACTGAACAGCAAGGCGCAGGCCGGAGTGGCAGCACTGGTTCAGAAGAACTGGGTCGTCAGGGTCAGCAAGGCCAACAGGGCCAGCAAGGTGGTCAGCAGCAAGGTGGTCAGCAAGGCAACAAGCCTAATCAGGGCAACCAGGGCAACCGCTAACTAAAGATCTTTCCTCAATGCAGTTTAGATCTCTCAAAATAAAGGTGAAAGCCGGAAATTAGAGAAATATAAAAAGCTTGAGGAAACTTTAAAAGAATGGTAACTTCGGTTACTTCCAAATAATAGGTACAGACCGTAACAGGTCATCCTATCACTATGAAAAAACATTGAAAGATTGTTTTCAGTTGTGTGTGATTAATGAAAGAAGAGGCATTTTTGAATGCCTCTTCGTTATTTCCCCCATCCCCCACACTGTTTCCCGCTCTCAAAAATCAAGAACTCCCCTCCTGTTTTTAGGAGGCCCGAACAACGTTTAGTCGGGCGGGGGTGGCCTCGGCTCAGCCGGCACGGGGTGGTCCACAGCATTGAATCCGCCCGCCTAAACTAATCATTCCCCCCTTGCGCATAGCCCTGTGCCTGAGCGAAGGGGGTCAGGGGGATGTCCTTCGCTCGCCCCAAACAAAGAAAAAAGCCTCCCACCGGGAGGCTCCACTATTTTATTCA
>CAMPKR010000052.1 GCA_946887345.1 uncultured Bacteroidota bacterium
ATAAGAAAATATTTTTTAGTTCTGAGGATTTGTACTACCTTTGCAGTCCTTTAAAACGAATTTTTAATTAGATGGCAAACCATAAAGCAACCAAAAAGGATATCCGTCAGAGTGAAAAACGCCGCGAGCGTAACCGTTACTACGGTAAAACGACTCGTAATGCCATTCGTACATTGCTGGCTACTACTGATAAAGCTGCAGTAACCGAGCAACTGCCTAAGGTTATCTCTATGATCGATAAGCTGGCTAAACGCAACGTTATCCACAAAAACAAAGCAAGCAACCTGAAATCAGGTATCGTGAAAAGACTTGGTGCCCTGGCTTAATTAGTCTTTAGATCTCATTGATATATAGCCCCGCAAATTGCGGGGCTTTTTTATTGCCTTCCATTCTTCGGTCAAAATCAAATTTTTGAACATTTGTACAAATTTAATCCAATTTTTGGCATGAATTTGTACATTTGTACAAATCAAAGGTAGATTTATACCTTGACCATAGGTGATGAGCATTGCGGCCAAAAATGAGATAATTGCACAACTGCAAAGGGATATTCTCTCATTGCAGGGCAATACTCTGAGGGAGTCGCACAGGCAGTATGACACTGGCCTCGGGCCTATTGAAAAAGCCTTTCCTGCCAATAAGTTTCCAATTGCTGCTGTTCATGAATTCATCAGTACCGGGCAACAATCGGCAACAGCTACCAATGGCTTTATCTCAGGCCTGCTCGGCAGCCTGGTACAAAACAAAGGCGCCTGTCTATGGATCAGCGGCAGGCGTACAATCTACCCCCCTGCCCTCAGGCAATTTGGTATAGCACCTGAACAGATCATTTTCATCGATGTACATAAACCGAAAGAAATACTCTGGGTAGTAGAAGAAGCATTGAAATGCGATTCGCTATCAGCTGTAGTGGGCGAGCTTACCGAGTTGAGCTTTACTGAATCCAGGAGGCTGCAGCTGGCAGTAGAGAAAAGTAAGGTCACTGGTTTTATTCATCGTTTCCGTCCGCGTACAGAAAACATCGTTGCCTGTGTGAGCCGGTGGAAGATAAAACCACTGCCGGGTGAGCTGGAGGCCGGCATGCCGGGAGTTGGCCTGCCGCGCTGGGAAGTACAATTGCAAAAAGTGCGCAACGGCAAGCCCGGCACCTGGCAGGTTGAATGGGCAAACGGTGGATTCAGGCACCTCTCCAAACCCGCCTTCGTTATCCCGGGTCCGCCACAATTAATGACGGGATAGTATGGGTAAACGTTATGTAGCGATATGGTACCGCCACCTGCTGACGGACTGGATAACGCGACGGCAGCCGGTATTAAAGGATGTACCTTTTGTAATGGCTGCTCCTGAGCGTGGGCGGATGATAGTAAAAGCCGCAAATCCTATAGCAAAAAAAGAAGGGATCGATGTAAATATGGTAGTGGCCGATTGCAGGGCTGTGCTTCCCACCCTGCAGGTATTTGATTATAAAGAAGGATTGGCAGAACAATTATTGACAGCATTAGCCGAATGGTGTATCCGGTTCACGCCTATAGCTGCTATAGACCAGCCTGATGGATTGATACTGGATGCAACTGGCTGTACACATTTATGGAAAGGTGAACAACCTTACCTCGATGATATCTGCAAACGGATGCGTGGCTTTGGCTATGATGTGCGTGTTGCCATGGCTGATACTATTGGTGCAGCATGGGCAATGGCTCGCTACGGCCAGCACCAGATGATACCCACAGGCGGACATACAGAAGCTTTACTACCCTTACCCCCTGCCGCATTGAGACTTGATACAACTATCGTAGCAAGGCTGCATAAACTAGGGCTGTACCATGTGCGCAGTTTCATCAACATGCAGCGCAAGGCTTTGCGCCGGCGTTTCGGGCAGGAGCTGCTTACACGAATAGACCAGGCGTTTGAACAGGAAATAGAAGTAATAAACCCTGTGTGTCCCATAGAACCTTATTGTGAAAGGCTACCCAGCCTCGAGCCAATCAGAACAGCAACCGGCATTGAGATAGCATTGAAACAATTGCTGGAACAACTTTGCCTGCGCTTTGCCAAAGAAGAAAAAGGCCTGCGTCAATGCATATTCAAATGCTACCGTATTGATGGTAATATTCAGCAAATAGAGATAGGCACTAATCGTGCATCCAGAAATGCAGAGCACCTGTTCAAGCTTTTTGAGATCAGGATACAGCAGATAGAGCCTGATCTAGGTATAGAGTTGTTTATTCTCGATGCCCCTGTTGTAGAAGACCTTTTAAGCAAGCAGGATGCTTTCTGGAACGATACAACAACTGATATATCAGCCGTTGCAGAATTGCTGGATAAAATTGCCGGTAAGCTGGGCATGCAAACAATTCACCGCTACCTGCCGGCAGAACATTACTGGCCTGAGCGTTCTTATAAGCAGGCAACGTCGCTGCAGGAGCAAGCCACAACTGAATGGCGCACCGACCTGCCGCGGCCGCTGCACTTATTGTCTGAACCCGAACTAATTGATGTGACTGTAGCTATACCTGACTACCCACCTGTATTATTTAACTACAAAGGGAATGTGTATCGTATAAAAAAAGCGGATGGTCCTGAACGTGTAGAACAGGAATGGTGGCTGCAAAAAGGATTGTACCGCGATTATTATTGTGTGGAAGATGAAGGCGGTGCACGTTACTGGCTGTTCAGGCTGGGACATTATTACAACAGCGAACCCAAATGGTTCTTACACGGATTTTTTGCCTGATAAAAATGTGCAGTATGGAGTATTCAGAACTACAGGTAACCACCAATTTCAGTTTTTTACGGGGCGGCTCTCATCCTGAGGAGATGGTAGCGCAGGCTGCCTTGCTGGGTTATAAAAAAATAGCCGTTACCGACCGCAATACACTGGCAGGTATCGTGCGTGCACATGTTGCAGCAAGGAAGACAAACATAACAGTAATCCCCGCCTGCCGCCTCGACCTGCTGGACGGGCCATCGTTGCTGGCATACCCGACTACACAGGCTGCATACTCGCAGCTATCAGCATTGCTCTCGACCGGCAACATACGGGCAGAAAAAGGCGAATGTTTTTTATACAGAACAGATGTATACAAGCATGCAAAAGGAATGAAACTGATCGCAGTACCACCGGATGAGTTGAATGAAGCCTTAGAATTTGATGAACTATTCATCAAGGCACTTAAAGAATACAAACTGTTTTTTAAAAATGATCTTCACCTCGCTGCCAGCCGTTCCTATCGTGCTAACGATAGTAAAAAGCTGTATCGCCTTGCACAACTGTCTCAGCAACTGGACATACCACTTGCAGCCACCAACGATGTGCACTACCATCACCCTGCAAGACGAGAATTACAGGATGTACTCACTTGCATCCGCGAGAAATGCACGATATACAATGCAGGGTATAAACTTTACCAGAATGCAGAACGTTACCTGAAGCCTGTTGAAGAAATGCATAGGTTATTCGTGCAATATCCCGATGCCATCAATAATTCTTTGGCAATTGCAGAAGCCTGCACATTCTCTTTAGACGAACTGAAGTACATCTATCCTGAAGAGCTGACCAGTGAAGGAAGAACACCGCAGGAAGAATTGGAATACCTGGCAAGAAAAGGTGCTAAAGAAAGATATAAAGGATTTGTACCTAAACGGGTTAAAAAGCAGATCCGGTACGAACTTAAATTCATTAAAAAGAAAGGCTATGCCTCGTATTTCTTAACTGTGCATGATTTTGTACGCTATGCCCGAAGCAAACACATTCTCTGCCAGGGACGCGGTTCGGCGGCCAACTCAGTTGTTTGTTATTGTCTCGGGGTCACTTCTGTGAATCCCGCAAAATTCAATCTGCTGTTTGCTCGCTTCATGTCAAATGCACGCAACGAGCCTCCTGATATAGATGTAGATTTTGAGCACGAACGGCGCGAAGAAGTAATGCAATACATCTATAACAAATATGGTCGAGACCGGGCTTCTATAGTTGCCACAGTTACTACTGTACATTCTAAAGGAGCTATACGTGATGTAGCCAAAGCTATGGGCATGTCTGCAGATGCAATCAACAGGTTGGCTACTTCTATCTGGGAGTTTACCGATGAATGGTTTGAAGGCAAGCGCGTTTCAGGTGAGGGGTTTGATCCGAACGATCCGCATTTGATAAAAACCCTGGAGCTTACGAGGCAGTACATGGGTTTTCCACGCCAATTGGGACAACATACTGGTGGCTTTGTTATCACACAAGGAAAAGTTTCCGACCTCTGCCCCATCATGAATGCACGTATGGAAGACCGTACCTGCATTGAATGGAACAAAGATGATATCGAAGCGTTGGGCTTTCTCAAAGTAGATGTACTGGCATTGGGTATGCTCACCTGCATCAGGAAGGGTTTTGATCTGTTACAACAACACTATGGTATTGAACATGGCCTTGCTTCCATTCCACAGGATGACCCTGAAGTTTATAAAATGATCAGCGCTGCAGATACTATCGGTGTTTTCCAGATAGAGAGCCGTGCACAGATGTCGATGCTGCCAAGGCTAAGGCCAAACTGTTTTTATGACCTTGTTATTGAAGTAGCTATTGTAAGGCCCGGACCTATACAGGGAGATATGGTGCATCCTTACCTGCGTAGACGCGATGGACTTGAAAAGATTGAATATCCTTCTAAAGAAGTTGAAAGTATATTAAGTCGAACAAAAGGTGTTCCGCTTTTCCAGGAGCAGGCAATGGAATTAGCGATTGTAGCTGCAGGTTTTTCTCCAACAGAAGCAGATGAATTGCGTCGCAGCATGGCTACCTTTAAAGCAGTAGGCAGTGTTTCCAATTTTGAGCGAAAGCTTATAGATGGCATGACGAGAAAAGGCTATAAGGAAGAATATGCTAAACGTGTATTCAGGCAGTTACAAGGTTTTGGTAGTTATGGTTTTCCCGAGAGTCATGCGGTAAGCTTTGCTTTACTCGTCTATGTATCCTCATGGATCAAATGTCATTACCCCGATGTGTTTGCTACTGCTTTGCTCAATAGTATGCCAATGGGTTTCTACCAACCCGCGCAAATTGTGATAGATGCACAAAAACATGGCGTTGAAGTGCGTCCTGTTGATGTCAATCATTCTTACTGGGATAATACGCTGGAAGAACAATCGGGAGAGTATCGTGCTTTGCGTTTAGGTTTCCGGCAGGTAAAGGGATTGAAAGAAGAAGATATGCAACTGCTTGTTGAATCGCGTGGTAATGGCTATGAACATATCCACACCCTACGCGATGCAGGCATATCCCATACTGCCATAGAAAAGCTTGCTGATGCGGATGCATTCAGATCGATAAAGCTTGACAGAAGACAAGCGCTATGGGAAGTAGCTGCATTGGAAAGCAGGATGACCGGCATGTATGAGGGCAAACCTGTAGAAACAAGAACAGAAGAAAACACTAAACTCCCTGCGATGAGTTTATCAGAGCATGTGGTTGAGGATTATGGCAGTATGTCTTTGTCGCTGAAAGCACACCCCTTAAGTTTTGTAAGGGAGAAATTATCAATGCTGCATGTAACTGCTAACAGCAACCTGCAAACTTTACACGATGGCATGGATGTAAAAGTTGCAGGATTGGTGCTTGTAAGACAAAGACCGGGCACAGCCAGCGGTATTTGTTTCATCACGCTGGAAGATGAAACAGGCATTGCCAACCTGGTAGTGTTTGAAAAACTGTTCACTCAATTCCGCAGGGAAATATTACAGTCAAGATTGCTGATGGTAGAAGGCAAGCTGCAGCGCGAAGGTGAAGTGATACATGTGATCGTTCGAAAATGCTATAACATGAATGGCCTGCTTCGCGGACTTACACGAACCGATGATGAACATAAGCAGGTGCAGATATATGCACGAGCCGATGAAAAAGATGTGGGAGAGTTAGTTCCACAACAGCATGTTGTACAAACAGAAATATTCCCCGGTGGAAGAAACTTCAGGTAAAATAGAAGCCCCGCAAATTGCGGGGCTTCTTCTCCTAACCCTGATCGCGGTTACTCGATCACGAATCTTAAACTAGTGAGCTGTCCCTTGATGGATACTCGCAGCATGTACATGCCGGGCACTGCCCTGCCCTGCATATCTATTTCTGTATCTATTGCATTATTATTAAGTTCCGTGTTGCCTTTGTATACCGACTGGCCGATGCTGTTCATCACTTCAATGCCTGCTTCTGCAGCATTTGTATTCAATGCGCCTTTCAGCCTGAACTTACCGCTGTTAGGGTTCGGGTACAACGTCAGTTCTTTAAACATATCCTGCACCTGGCTTACTGATGTCACCTTTTTCACTTCTACAACATTACTCAGCACAAATTCAGGGTCCGCACATTCTACTATACTGTGCACATATAATGATATCCTGTCCTCAGGCTGAAGGCCGATGCCTGTATAGGTGGGGCCTGTTTCGCCCGGAAGGTCTACTCCGTTCTTCCTCCATTGCAGTGTAGCTCCCGGCCCTGCATCCGTCACTGTTGAGTAGAAGATGATACCGTCTCCGCCCGGAACACCCACTATCTGAACTTTAGGTTCAGGCGATGGGGTCAGGTCCATGCTGATACCATCACTCATCACAGGGAATGCGCAGGTCATGCTGCTGATCAACTCGCAGCTTACCAGGTCGCCATTCAACAAAGCATTGCTCGAATACTGGTGCTGTACAGAGCCGGATACGAGGTTGCCGTTCACATACCATTGATATGTCGGATTGGTACCTTCGTTCTGCGGGTAGGCGCTGAACACGAAAGGATCGCCTTCACAGCCTGTTGAGTCGGGGTTCACTCCTATCTCCACACTGGTGGTGATCACAGGGTTGATCGTCATTGTTATCGTATTGCTAGTAGCTATGGCAGGTGTGGCGCAGGGCAGATTTGTTGTCACCCTGCAGCTGATCGCATCGCCGGTTACCAAAGTGTTATCAACGTATACTGGACTGTTGCTGCCTACCACCGTGCTGCCTTTGCGCCATTCATATATTGGCACCGGTCCGCCATTGGTGGAAGTGGCTGTGAAAGTAACAGGCATACCCTGGCACCATGAATTGCCTTTATCCGATACGATGCTCACACCATTGGTCACATTCGGCCATACTGTTAGGGCAACAGGAGTGGATTGTGAGAAGCTCGTCGTCTGACAAGCCGCGTTGCTGGTCATCTGCACTTTGATCACATCGCCGCTAACGAGACCGGTGCCTGCATTATAGCTGGCACTGGTTGTACCAACCGGTTGATTGTTCTTCCACCAGTGGTAAACAGGTGCACTGCCCCCGTTTGTTGGACTGGCCGTAAAAGTCACGTTGGCACCTTGGCAGATATTGCCATTGGTCATCTGTGGCGAACTGAAACTCACAGATGGAGTAACTATAGGGTTGATGGTGAGATTATAGGTCTTGGTTGCCGTTGCTGGGCTCGGGCAGGGATAATTAGAGGTCATCGTTACATTGATGGCATGGGTACCTACAGGCAGGCCAACTGCTGTGTAAGTGGGGCCGGTAGCCACATTGCTGCCGTTAAGCTTCCACTGATAAGTCGGTGTGGTGCCTCCGCCGGTAGGCGCAGCTGTAAACGTCACGCTTGCGCCGTCACATACGGGGCCTGTACCCGGATTCGCCAATATCGCTACCGATGGGGTAATCAGCGCAGGTACCGTCATTGTTATCGGGTTGCTGGTAACCTGTGCTACTGCGGGGCATTGCTGGCTGCTGGTCATCACACAAGTGATGGTATGACCATCTAAACCAAAACCAACAGGTGGTGTAAACACCGCGCCCGATGCACCTAACAACATGCCACTGCGGTACCACTGGTACGTCGGTGTGGCGCCGCCACCCGTAGGTGTGGCTGTAAAGGTAAAAGTGGTGGTAGGACAACCGGTAGTACCCGGGCTTACACCTATGCTCACCGCAGGTATGGGTGTAGATGTGGGGTTAACCGTAATAGTAAAATTAGCCGGTGTACCAGGACAACCGTTGGCGGTGGGTGTTACCGTTATCGTTGCAACCACCGGAGTGGCGCCTGCATTTGTTGCAGTGAATGATGGTATTCCGGCTGTACCATTGGCGCCAAGGCCTATAGCGGTGTTGTTATTCGTCCATGCAAAGGTTGTTCCACCTACCGGACCGGTGAAGTTAAATGCAGTAAAGGCCTTATTGTGGCATACAGATTGATTTGAGACCGGAGTAACTGTTACCATGGAGTAGGTCAATACTTCAGCTTCGGCAGATGTATCTCCGGGGCTGCATTCTGCAGTCACGACGCAGCGGTATTTTCGGCCACTCATAGCTTGTGTTACAGCATTCACCGTGAGCGTAGATGATGTTGCGCCGGAGTAACCCGGTCCGTTCGCAATATTAGCAAAGCCGGAACCGGAATTTTCCTGCCATTGATAGGCGATCACTCCAGCTCCCGTAGCTGCAACCGTAAAACTTGCATTGGCATTCACGCAAACAGTAGCGGTTGCAGGATCTGTAGTAACATTTGGCAAGGCCTTTATCGTAAGCGGAACCCCTGTCCGGGCAGTGCCCGTGCAGGCTTTCATATACCTGAACGTGCCGTTCATACCACGCGGTGTGACCAAACCACCGGAGAAAAGCCCACTCATACCGGAACCAACATATACTTCTAAATCAGCATTGCTGCCCCATAAGCCTCCCACCAGTGCAGCGTTGGTATAACTGAGTGTACCGTTCGACACAAAATAAAAACCGTAGGTCTGGCCGGCGGTAAGAGCAGGCTTTACGGTCAGTGTCAAATTATTTAATCCTACGACAGAACCATTTGCTACGGTACCGAGTAATGTCCACGCACCGGGAGTAGCTTCGCTGCCTGCCCAAGTCCCCGTTTTGTAATAAACACTAAAACTTGAATTGGCAGATTGAGACATCCAGCTTACAGCATCCAGCGTAATATCTGCCAGAGCCTTCACATCGAATATTGCCCCGTTCTGTCCATTGCCCTGGGCAAGTGATGGGGTCAACGTCCGATAGTAAACAGGCTCCGCATAGTATGTGGCAGTAGCCGTAGGGTTACTTATTGTTAAGGTGTTGCCCAGGCCAAGGTTATTTCCGCCGGTAGCTGCATCATACCAGATGATACTATCCGCACCGGTTGCCTGCGCGCCAACTAGGCCCGGTACTCCCGCACAAGTGCTACCGGGAGTGGTAGAGGCAACCTGCGGGTTATTTACGGTTATTGTAAACATCTTAGACGGGCCATTGCAAACAAGGTTCGGGGTGACTGTTATTGTGGCAGAAACCGGCGGAATTCCTGCATTGATCGCAGTAAACGCAGCAATATCGTCCGAACCGCTAGCAGCAAGGCCTATGGAAGTATTATTGTTCGTCCAGTTGAATGTTGTACCTGGCACACTGCCTGTAAATGTTATTGCATTGGTCAATGCGCCATTACAAACTACCTGGTTGAAAACAGTGTTTACATCAGGCGCAATGATAGTCACTTCAGTACCCACAGAGAAGCTGTCAGTATAACCACAGGCGTCAGTAAACACACAATTGTAGAGCCCGGCGGTGGTAGCCAGGTAGCCTGAGCTGTTTGCGCCACCAATATCAGCGCCATTCCGTCGCCATTGATAGTTAGTCCCACCTCCTACTATTGACAGGGTGACGCTGCCACCTGCGCAAATGGTTGTAGTTCCATCGGCTGACATTACAGAAGAGCAATGTTTACGGACCAATCCCCTGATATCATCAGGAGTGCTGGTAAGCGCCGGGCCAATAGCGCCGGTATTAATATCCCATTCTTTGAACTGGCTGCTGATATTGCTCACCAGTATCTTACCGTTGCCCAGGTATAAAGCACCAAAGGTCTCGCCTCCGGCTGTACCACTGAATGTAAGGCCTGCTGGCGGATTGACAGGAGCCGCCGGATCAAAGGTTTCCCAAACAACGGATCCGTTGCCCGACCAATGATAGATCAAAGAATTATCTGGATTATACAGAATAACCTCGCCGTCAGCGCCGTTACCTAAAGTTTTAAATAGCGTTTTTGCGGCAGTTGCAATGTTAATAGCATAAACAGTTTCCGGTACTGTGGCACCATCACCGGTAACACCGTACAACGTGCCGTCTGGTGCAAAAGTTATAGACGAGAAATTATCACCGAGGTTGCCCACAAAGGCGCATACGCCAGTTTGCAGGTCTATTGTTGCCAGCACCCTGCCTGATACACCCGAAACCTTGAGTATAGTATAAATCACCCCGGTAATGGGGTGAGTTGCAAAACCATTGAGGCCTGTAATAGTAAAACCCGGCATTGTAGGTCCGAAGCGGCTGATAATAGAATAATTGGAAGCATTCCATGTCCATAGGGAGTCCTGGAACGGCGACCCCCCTGCAATGATCGTGTTTATCCTGATAACCGGCGCCGGTTTACTAACCGCACATGTTAACTGGCTGGTAAACTCAGCCGTTACCTGGTTAACCGCACCATCCGCCCTTAGTCGTGTGGCTGTGAAGGTGTGAGTACCACCCGATAAGGAACCTACCGGTACAGTTACAATATCCAATACAGCGCCAGCTTGCTGCAATCTAAGACTGCCGGTGGCCGGAGCATTAGCGAAGCTAACAGTAACATCAGCAGTATAATAATCATCCGAAGTGTTGTCCGCCGTATTGTTGATGTTGATACTGCTAAGGTTGCTGAACCTGATGAATGAAATACTGCAAGTCTGCGCCGTTGAGACAAAAGTAATTG
>CAMPKR010000053.1 GCA_946887345.1 uncultured Bacteroidota bacterium
GGCAGGCTGAACAAAGATGGCAATGGCGAACTGCTGGGGCATTTTGAGGAAAATTACCGTATAATAGCCTTCTACAAAGATGGCAGCTATGAGCTGACTGACTTTGAGCTCAGCAACCGCTACGACCCCGACCAACTGATGCTGATAGAGAAGTTCAACCCCGAGCACGTAGTAAGCGCCGTGTATTTTGACAACAAAAGCGGACAGTACTATGCCAAACGCTTTGTGATAGAAAGCCAGGGGCTGAAAAACAGGTACAGCTTTATAAAAGACGGCGAAGGCAACTACCTGAAACTTGTGAGCACGCAGCAGGAACCCGTGATAACCATAACGACGGGCAAAAAGAAGGCTGACATGGTGGAAGAAGAGATGGCACTGGCCGAGCAAATAGATGTGACCGGTTGGAAGGCCGTTGGCACAAAAATAGCAGGGAAGGAAGTAAAAGAAATTAGCCTGGTATCTGAGGAAAACGAGGGCGGCACAGCGGACGGGGCCCCCACCCTGTTTTAAGCAAAAATCATTATCTTCACGGGCATTAATATCGGAAAGAACTTAGCGCAATTAATGAAAAAGATAGAATTAGAGATAGTCGCCCTCTCCCACAGCATTACCCAGACACACTCTTATGCCGTAGTATTGGGCGAAGTGAACGGACTCAGGCGCTTACCGATAGTTATAGGGGGCTTTGAAGCGCAGGCAATAGCTGTAGCACTGGAAAGAATGCAACCCAGCCGACCCCTTACCCACGATCTTTTTGCCAACTTCATGACCACCTTTAATATAGAACTGGTGGAAGTGATCATATACAAGCTGGAAGAAGGCATTTTCTTTGCCCGGCTGATGTGCCGCAACGACGGCGAAGTAATAGAAATAGACTCCCGCACCTCGGATGCCCTGGCACTCGCCGTTAGGGCGAATTGTCATATCTACACCTACGAGAACATACTGGAAACTGCCGGGCTTTACCTGGACCAGTCGGAAACCGGAGCGGAATCCACTGAAACAGAGACAGAAAAGAAAGCAACCGTAAGCAGCAGCCACGGAGACACAGACCTGAAAAGCCTGAACCTGGAAGAGCTTAATACCCTGCTGCAGCAGGTGCTGGAACAGGAAGACTATGTACGTGCCATCTCCATAAGGGACGAGATCAACAGCAGGGAAAAGAAATAATTGTCATAAAGCCGTAATTCTGCCTGCTGCGAGTCCCCGATTAGCAAAAAATCCTTACTTTTAATTATCTCAAACATTCAATATTTAACAAAGATGAAGAAAGTAGTACTCGCTGCTGTTTGCCTGATGGCACTACACATCGACCAAGCCACTGCACAAACCGGCAAACAGTGTGGAACGCACGAACTGGAATTGCAACTGGCAGCAGACAACCCTGATTTCTATCAGAAAAGAGCTGAATACTTTGCAGAACAGGAAGCCCTCGCAGAAATGGATAAACTGGCCGGCACCGTGAGCAAATCTACTGCCCAATATCCCATCCCTGTTATCTTCCACGTTATGCTGAACTCAGCACAGATCAACAACCTGGGCGGTACTGCCGGCATTAATGCCAGGTGTGTGGCACAGATCAATCAGCTCAATAAGGACTTTAACAGGCAAAATGCTGACAGCACCTTTATACCGACTGGTCTTAAGGCGTTTTATGGCAATGCCAACCTTCAGTTCAGCCTCGCGCACACTGACCCCGATGGAGATGCTACACCGGGATACGAAGTACTGTCTACTACGGCAAACTCTTTCCCCATGAATGGCGGACAGGGCTCCGGGTACATGTACAGCAGTGCAAAATATCATAATGGTAGTCCCAGCCAGTGGGATCCGAGCAAATACCTTAATGTTTGGGTAGTTAACTTTTCTGATCCTAACTTATTAGGTATAGCAGCACCACCCTACATGGCTTACAATGGCGGACAGCTTCCGTTGAACGAAAGGGGGGTAACAATATCGTTCGGTACGCTCGGTCACAAACCTGCTACCGGTCCTTACCTGTACTACAGTTCTCCTTATGAACTGGGAAGGACACTTACCCATGAACTGGGCCACTACTTTGAACTCCGCCATATATGGGGTGATGATGGTGGTCTTTGCCCGACACAATCGGGTGGCCAGGATGACGGTATCACTGATACTCCTCCGCAGGCAGATGCCTCAAGCGGCTCTATGAACGGTGTTCAATATGATGGCTGTACGTCCGGCGGTAATGGTATTATGTATATGAACTTTATGGACTACTCAAACGATAACAGGTCGCTGATGTTTACCATAAAGCAAGCACAGCACATGCACGTTTACGTAGATGGAACTAACTCCGAGTCGCACTCACTTACCCAGCACCCTGAGCTTACCCAATGGCCTACAGAAGTGAGCTCAATTGAACCGAGCAATCATTTTGACATTTTCCCGAATCCATCGAATGGCAGATTTAGCCTTAACTTTGCCGGCGTACCACAGTCACTGCAACAAGTACTCGTAACCAATATGATGGGCCAAACGGTATTTGAGCAAAGCGCTGAAGCTAATACCGGTATCTATACAATTGATATTTCGGGTATGAGCAAAGGCATTTACTTTGTGCAATGCCATTTCGCTGAAGGAGTGGTGACAAGGAAAATAGTAGTAGAATAATGATTGAATCATTCAGCTTAGAAGAAGTATTAAAACAAGCACATTTAGATAAGCAACTGCTCACCATAGCAGAAAAAGTAAAGAACCAACAACGCCTTACCGAAGAGGAAGGCGTTGTTCTTTTTGAAAAAGGCGAGTTGGCTTACCTGGGCGCTTTGGCCAACCATGTAAGAGAAAGACTGCATGGCCACAAGGTTTACTTCAACCGGAATTTCCATATAGAGCCCACGAACGTTTGCGTATTTACCTGCAACTTCTGCTCTTACTCCCGCCAATACAAGCATCGCGATGAGGGCTGGGAAATGAGCATAGAGCAGATGATGGACATGGTTCGCAAATATGATGTGGAGCCCGTGACCGAGGTGCATATAGTAGGTGGAGTTCACCCTAAGATGAACCTGGAGTTTTTTTGTGAGCTTATAAGCAAAATAAAGGCACACAGGCCGGAGCTGCATATAAAAGGATTTACTGCAGTAGAACTTGACTACATGTTCCGCAAGGCAAAGCTGACTGCCCGGGAAGGCATGCAGAAGCTGAAAGACGCAGGTCTGCAATCGTTACCGGGTGGTGGCGCTGAGATATTCCACCCCGAGGTAAGGAATGTGATATGCGCTGATAAAGTGGATGGTGATGGCTGGCTGGACATACATGCCACAGCACATAGCCTGGGCATGCATAGCAATGCTACCATGCTCTACGGTCATATAGAAAAGCATGAACACCGCGTAGACCACATGAGCAGGCTGCGCGAGCTGCAGGATAAGACAGGAGGGTTCAATTGCTTTATACCGCTCAAGTTCAGAAATAAGGACAATGACATGTCGGATATAGCAGAGGTGAGCATAGTAGAAGATATGAGGCTGTATGCGATAGCCCGCATCTTTATGGACAACTTCCGCAACCTGAAGGCCTACTGGCCTATGTTGGGAAGGCAGTCGGCACAGCTGACGTTATCCTTTGGTGTAAACGACCTCGACGGGACGATAGATGATACTACCAGGATCTACTCTATGGCGGGATCGGAAGAGCAGACACCGTCGATGAGTACCGGGGATCTTTGCTCGCTAATATCGGCCGTGGGAAAGATACCTGTAGAAAGGGATACCGTGTATAACGAGATAAGGACTTATGAGGGGAGTTTAGTGTAGAATCTCATAGAAATATACTTTAAAGCTCCGGGGTGATTTTACCCCGGAGCTTTTCCTTTATAATCATGCAAAGACCAAGACTTACTGCAATGCAATTCCAGTAGGAATAGCGGAACTCAAAATCAACCTGGAAGAGGAAGAACATGGGTAGTACGTATAGTAAAGAGGACCAAAGCAGGCAAGTGGCCGCTACCCTGCTTATTCCCTTCTCCATTCTCCTGAGCGGAATAAATAAAACAAGGTTTAGCAGCAGCCAGAACCAGGGACGCGTGTAAGGCATAGCACCGTGCAACTTTAAACCCTGCTGCCAAAAGCGATGGAGTTTCCCATCCCGCACTGCAAAGCCCCACTTGTTTTCGTCGATGAAGTTGATATTGTAATAAAACTTCGTGCCGCTGTTCCTGACACGCAGGTAGTAGAGGAAACCATTGAAACGATTGGAGAGATAAATGCCAGGATGCTGAAAAATTGCGCCCGTCCACTGTTCATAGAGTGCTGCATTTATAGGTGCCTTGTCGCCATTCACTACCTTGATACCGTTGTCATTCCACCAGATGGGATCAAACGAAGTGACAGAGTAATGTTTGCGAATAAATGCGGTATCGAACTGGGAGTTTTGGTATAGAAGAGCGGGAAAGACATTCTCGCCTGTCCGAACAAAAACGCCGGAGAGGTCGTGCATGTAGAGTTTGATCTCGGGATAGGATTTGGAAGCACGGAGCATTTTATAGTTGACAAGCGGTTGTAGTAAAACAGTGGCAACGAGAAAGGAGAAAGCAGCGATAATTTTTATTCTGTCACTCTGAAATGGAAAGAACACTCCGGCCCATAGAAAGCAAAGTGGAATGAAGCCGGGTAAAGCATTCAGCCTTATCCAGCAGCCATAGACCAACAACAAAGTGCAGGCAATCAATTCGAGCCAGTTCCTCCTTCTGCCGCTGATGTGTAACATCCAGGCACAGGCAAGGAACCACGTGATGGCCATCTGGCTGTCTTTGATGATGTAGCCGGAAAAGTTCTGGACGAACGGTGCAAAGGCAAAGAGGAATACAGTGAGATACCACCATTTGCTACCCCGCAATAAGCTGAATAAAAAATAAATACCCACCCACAGGCAAGCCAACTGGAAAGCCAGCATGGATTGGGGTCCTGAGGAGATAATATTCAAAACCCGCCACCAGGCCGCCATGATGGGTGGATGCCAGTTGGAATATTCGGCAGACAGCGACTGGGCATATTGATCAAGACTGTCGCCGGTCATATAGCCAGGATAGCAGGCGACGAAATTGGCAGCAAAGCCAAGGAGGCAGAACGCCGCCACCTTAAAATCAAATGCTTGTTTGCCGTTGTTCATCCCGATCAAAAATAACAGACCTGTGCGAATTATTCATTTAACTTTATTGGTGATGGAGGCAGAAAATACCTGGAGGAAGTAGCAGGCAAAGTAGCGGCTACTCCTAATACAGCCCCGGCACTGAGAACGGCCTTTAATAGCGGCGGCTATGGAAAAGATGAAACCTGTCGAAAAAGACAGGCTGAAAGCCCTAGAGAAAAGAGTATCGCTCTAATACTCTAAGAAATTGAGGTCCTTGCCAAAGGTCTCTTCGGTGAAGATTGCCGCGATGATGGTGATAGACATTACTACAACACCAGTGATTGCGGCGGCGTGAATGTTGCTCTGTCCTGAGGCTTGCAAGTCTTTAAAAAACCAGATTATCAGCGGAAGAGCTCCCCGGACCATATTGGGAACAGTGGTTGCAGCAGTGGCGCGGAGGTTGGTACCGAAGTGCTCAGCAGCCATAGTAACAAATATGGCCCAGAAGCCGGTACTGAAACCAAGAAAGGTACAGATGATGTACATATTGGTGGCAGAACCGCCATCCTGCTGAAAATATAGCACAATACCTATGATAGTGAGCCCGTAAAAGATGAAGAGGGCTTTCTTCCTGCTCTTCAGCCACTGACTTACAAAGCCGATCAATATATCGCCCACCGAGATAGCTACATAGGCCAGCATTACAGCCTTGCCCGACTCGATGGGATCGGGAATGCCGAAGTGTTCACCAAATTCTTTGGAGAAGCTCACCAGTATGCCTATTACGTACCAGGTAGGAAGACCGATAAGTATGGCCAGCAGGTACTTTTTGAAGCGGCTCCACTTGGAGAAAAACATGAAGAAGTTGCCTTTACTTACCTCTGCGTGTCTTATTTGCTGAAACATTCCGGATTCAAAAACAGAAATGCGTAGAAATAACAAAGCAAGGCCCAATCCACCGCCGATATAGTAGCAGGTGCGCCAGTCGAACTGCTTAGATATGAAGTAGGCGACGACGGCACCGGTGAGGCCGACACCAGCTACCATGGATGTAGCTATTCCTCTTTTTTCTTTAGATATAAGTTCGCTTACAAGGGTAATCCCCGCGCCCAATTCTCCTGCCAGGCCAATGCCCGCTATAAAACGACACCAGCTGTATTGTTCTACTGTTTGGACGAAACCATTGGCGATGTTGGCAATGGAATACAATAATATCGAACCGAAAAGAACGCTCAATCTACCCTTCTTATCTCCCAGGATACCC
The DNA here is from genome assembly GCA_946887345.1 of uncultured Bacteroidota bacterium. Next base: position 6,365 of record CAMPKR010000053.1, read on the forward strand.
CAGAGAATGCCGCCTATCAGCAAACCAAACATCTGGTGGCTGATAATATCCATACCATCGCTGGCTATGAGCTCGGGGCTGAGGCCAATGCTCTCCAGGCTGCTCTTACGAACGATACTGAACAGCAGTAGGTCGTAGATATCCCAGTGCGGCTACCAACACGGGGATACTAACAAGTGGTAATGACTTTGAATGCGTTTGCTGCATTATTTTTTTCCTGTTTCAGGGCCGCCGTTCATTCCGAGGGACTCCTCCACAGTTTCTTTGCCGACTTCCAAGATAGGAGATTTCTTTTTGCCGAAAAACATTTTGAAAAGTACGGGTGCCGTTGTTACCACTATCATTCCAATAACGATCTTTTCAAAATTGCGCTTCACCCATTCATTCTCGCCAAGGAAATACCCCGAAAGCGTCATACTTACCACCCAGGCCACGCAGCCAACAACATTGTATAGGAAGAATTTTTTTCGGTCCATTTGTACCACACCGGCAACAATGGGAGCAAAAGTGCGGACAATAGGAAGAAAGCGGGCTAAGATGATGGCACTGCCGCCTCGCTTGTCGTAAAAGGCTTGTGCCTGGAGGAGGTGCTTGCGCTTGAACAAGAGGCTGTCCTTACGCTGATATAATAGCGGGCCTGTTTTTTTGCCAAACCAATAGCCTACTATATTTCCTATAATGCCCGCTACACTGATGAGGGATATCCAATATATAAGGTTGATGAAGTTATTGTCAGTAGGGTTGTGAGAGTTAGCGATCATCAAACCAGTGACAAATAAAAGGGAATCACCCGGAAGGAAGAAGCCCACAAAAAGTCCGGTTTCCGCAAAAATGATAAAGGCAACCAGGTATAAACCTCCGTACAATGTTACCAATGCCGCCAGTTTTTCGGCGTTCATCAGCTCTTTCAACAGTTCTATAAAATCCTGCATACTAATCTTTAAAAGTCCGTGAAAATACTAAGAATTAGCGGTTTATGAATTTTAATCCAGTGCTTTTTCCCATTTACTTACAACCACTGTAGCAACGCTGTTTCCGACTACGTTAGTAGCGCTGCGGCCCATATCCAGCAAAGGATCTATGCCCAGTAATAGTGCCAGTCCCGCCTCAGGTATATTAAATGTAGCTAATGTACCGGCTATCACCACCAGTGAAGCGCGCGGAACACCGGCAATACCTTTGGAGGTAAGCATCAGAACCATGAGCATGCTCATTTGCGTAGCAAAGTCGAGATGGATGCCGTAGGATTGCGCAATGAATAGTGACGCAAAAGTCATGTACATCATGGAGCCATCCAGGTTGAAGGAATATCCAAGCGGAAGAACGAAACTCACAATGCGATTCTTGCAACCGAAACGTTCCAATTCCATGAGCGTCTTGGGGAAAGCAGCCTCGCTGCTGCTGGTACTAAAGGCCAGGATAATGGGATCTTTGATGTGGCGGAGGAGACTGAATATTCGCTTTTTGATAAAGGCCGAACCTGCCAGCAGGAGTACTATCCAAAGTACCAGTAATCCAGAGTAGAATTCTGCTATAAAAATGAGATAGGTGCTGAGAATATCCAGGCCTTGCTTGGCAATAATGGCCGTCATAGCGCCGAAGACTGCCAGTGGCGCAAGATTCATAATATAGGCGGTCACCTTCAGTATTACATGCGCAAAGGCATCCATAATTTCAATCACTATTTCTCCCTTCTCTCCTATCGCCGCCGTGCCGACGCCGAAGAATATTGCAAAGACCACTATCTGCAGTATTTCGTTTTTAGCCATGGCGTCTATCACACTGGTGGGAAAGACGTGATAGAGAAATTCTCTTAAGGAAAGCGCAGTGGCCTTGATGCCTGTGTCGGCTGATTCAGGCAAGGGCAAATTCATGCGAGTGCCGGGCTCAAAGAAATTGACCAGCATAAGGCCCAGTAGTAAACTTGCGAAGGATGCCGAAAAGAACCAGAGCAGTGTTTTCCCGCCTATGCGCCCAACAGCCTTTATGTCGCCCAGCTTAGCTACACCCACTACCAGGGTAGTGAACACCAGGGGTGCGACGATCATTTTGATAAGGCGCAGAAAAATATCGGCAATGAGAGAAAATGGCTCCAGTTTTTTGTCCCTTACTTCCGTCACTGTTTTCTTTCTAGCTGCGAGATCGGCCTTGATGGCCACGATACTTTTATATGAATCGGAAGTAGTATCTGTAATAGCAGCCTGTTGCTTTTTCAGCGACTCAAGGGAAGAACTGATAGTGACCAGCTGGTCATTCTCGCTTTTTATGTAGCTGCCGTTGAGGATAAAGCCAAGGGAGATACCAATAGCAAGGGCGATAAATATATATAAGGTAAGTTTCTTTCCTTTTTGTCTGCTCATTTCGGCCATAAGCTCGTATTATGCCCTGCAATATAATACTTAAAAACTGCGGTACTAATAGCTAAGCATGTCCTGAACTGAGGAATTGCCCTGCAGTCCGCCGGTGTGGATGCAGAGTACTTTAGAACCCGGTGGAAAAAAATCGGTTCTGATAAGTTCCTGCACACCATACATCATTTTTCCTGTATATACTATATCAAGAGGGCAGTCATTGATCTTATAAAAATTGTTCATGAACGAGATCAGTTCATTATTGCTTTTCGCGAAACCGCCGAAATGCCAGTTATCAAAAAGCCACCAGTTGCCGTCTTTCCCCCGTTTAAGATGCGACTCTATTTCCTCCTCCAGGTATTGTCCATCCCTCATGGGCGCAAAGGCAATAATATTCATTTGCAAAGGCAATGCATTTCTCAGCCCGATGAATGTAGTTCCTGTGCCTGCCGAGACACATACATGGGTATAACCTTCCGGAATTTGGGCAGCAATGTCTTCTGCCCCCAGCCTTCCCCATTCGTTGGCTCCACCTTCAGGAATAATAAACGGATCGTTGAATTTCGCAGACAATTCCGACAGCCAGACTTCATCATTCTTCTGTTTGTATTCCTCACGGCTGATGAAATGCAGCTGCATGCCCATTTCCCTGCATTGGGTCAAGGTACTGGTCAATGCTGTATCATCATTTCCGCGCACAATGCCTATCGCAGAAATGCCGGATGCATTCGCAGCTGCCGCGGCAGCCACAAGATGATTAGAATACGCTCCGCCAAAGGTGAGTATTGATTGGCTACCGCTGATCTTTGCCTGCTCCAGGTTTTGCCGGAGCTTATACCATTTGTTGCCGGAAATTACGGGATGTATTAAATCGAGCCGGAGCATATCGATATGAATGGATTCATTGTGTACCCATGCAGCCTGTAACGGCTGAATTATGATCTTCGATTCGTCAATTATATCCATATTCTCTCAGGTAGGTGTCGTTATCGCGCCACTTAGGGCGAACCTTAACGAATAGCTCAAGATGAACTTTCCGCTGCAGGAACTCCTCAATGGCTTTGCGGGAATTGATACCCAGTTGCTTGATCATACTGCCCCCCTTGCCAACTATAATACCCTTTTGAGTTTCACGTGTAACAATGATCTCGGCTCGTATCACATCAAGATTCGCCTTTTCTTCAAAAGCCTGGACTATAACGGCCGTATGATAAGGCAATTCCTCGTGGTAAAGATGATAAATCTGCTCGCGGATCAATTCACTTACAAAAAACCTTGTCGGCCTGTCTGAGATACTGTCCTCTGGATAAAAAGGAGGACCATCGGGAAGGCGATCCAGTATCATCTTCGTCAGTTGCTCCAGGTTGTCTTTTTTCTGCGCCGATATAGGCAATATTTCCCAGTTGGGATATTTCTCTTTGTAGTACGCAACCTTGGCCTGCACTTCCTTTTTATCCTTTATAAGATCTGTCTTATTGAGCAGGAAAATGACCGGAACTTTTAGTTTCAGGGTTTGTGCTACTATTTCAAACTCTTCAGGAGGCAGGCTGATATCATGCATCAATATGGCAACGTCAGCATCCTCAAGAGCACTTTTTACGTGCTGCATCATTTTCTGGTGCAGTTTGTACTTGGGCTCTATGATACCCGGAGTATCAGAAAAAACGATCTGGTAGTTGGGCTCTGTAAGAATGCCGAGGATACGATGGCGGGTTGTTTGTACCTTATGGGAAGTAATTACCAACTGCTCCCCCAGGAGGGCATTCAGCAAGGTAGACTTCCCGGCATTTGGCGGCCCGAATATGTTGACAAAACCTGATTTATGTTCCCAGCTCATGAGATGGCAAAAGTAACAAGCATATCGGGTATTTCTGCGAAGATGCAGGGATAACAATATAGTTTATGTGAAAAAGCTTTTGTTATTCGCCGCAAATAATCGTACATTTGCACCCACATCGCGAGGTAGAGCAGCGGTAGCTCGTCGGGCTCATAACCCGA
>CAMPKR010000054.1 GCA_946887345.1 uncultured Bacteroidota bacterium
ATTTCTATATTTTTAACATTTCTTTGTTACTCGTTTGTTATTGCACCTTTTAAATGGAATTAGTACAGAAGGTAATAGGCCGGGAATTAGCTGAATTTGAGAAGAAGTTTGCAGACAGCGTGAAAAGCTCAAATCCTTTACTGGATAGGGTTATGCGCTTCATCATCAAGCGAAAAGGCAAGCAAATGAGACCTATGTTCGTCTTCCTTTCCGCCCATATCGCAGCCGGCATCAATGAATCAACTTACCGGGCGGCCTCCCTCATAGAACTGCTCCATACTGCCACCCTTGTTCATGACGACGTGGTAGATAATGCCATGATTCGTAGAAATTTTTTCTCAATAAACGCATTATGGAAAAACAAGATAGCTGTTTTGGTGGGCGATTACCTGCTTTCCAAGGGGCTTTTGCTTTCCCTTGAAAATGACGACTACCAGATCCTGAAACTCACGTCCCGCGCGGTAAAGGAAATGAGCGAGGGAGAGCTTCTGCAGATGGAAAAGGCTCGTAAGCTAGATATAAAAGAAGACATATATTTTGAAATAATACGTGCGAAAACTGCTTCACTTTTGTCTGCTGCTTGTGCCGCAGGGGCGTTTTCGGCCACTACAAACCACGAAATAGCTGAGAAATTCAGGCTTTTTGGTGAAAAAGTGGGTATTGCCTTCCAGATAAAGGACGACCTGTTCGATTACGGCCAGGACGACGTGGGAAAGCCACGCGGGATAGACATAAAAGAGAAGAAAATGACACTCCCGCTCATTTACACGCTCCAGGTGGTGGAAAAAGAGGTGAGGCGTAAGATCATCTACATTGTGAAAAACCAGAACACCGACAGAAAGAAGGTGAACGAGGTTATCAGCTATGTGCAGCAATCAGGCGGGATAGCCTATGCCCACGAAAAAATGAAGCAATACCAACAGGAGGCGATCAACATCTTACACTCCTACCCCGATACTCCAGCCCGCCAGGCAATGGAAGAGCTTGTTAACTACGTGATAGACAGGAAGTATTAGCACATTGCTAATAAATAATCCACATTAAAAGGCTCCCGCGGCAATTGCATGTAAATTTGCAGTCGCAAAACTATGAGCAAACAAAAAGAGGCAATACACAGCAGCGGAAATATTGAGGTGCTCGGGGCTAAGGTGCATAACCTGAAGAATATTGATGTCAGCATTCCAAAAAATAAGCTGGTAGTTATCACAGGCATAAGTGGCAGCGGCAAATCATCGCTGGCTTTCGATACCATTTTTGCTGAAGGACAGAGACGATACATGGAGAGCTTTGCAGCTTATGCAAGGCAATTTGTAGGAGATCTTGACCGCCCCGATGTAGACAAGATCACGGGGCTGTCTCCGGTGATATCCATCGAACAAAAAACAACTAACCGTAATCCGCGCTCAACAGTGGGAACGGTAACCGAAGTATATGACTTCATGCGCCTGCTTTTTGCGCGCGCCGCTGATGCCTATTCTTACAACACAGGTAAGAAGATGGTAAAGTTCAGCGAAGAAGAAATAGTGACACATATCCGGGAGCACTTCAAAGGACGGAAAATAGCGCTGCTTGCTCCTGTTATTCGCGGCCGCAAAGGGCACTACCGCGAACTATTTGAACAACTGCGCAAACAAGGCTACATTAAAGTACGTGTAGACGGCGAGGTAATGGACCTGAAAGAGCGCATGCAGGTAGACAGGTACAAAATACACGACATAGAACTGGTAATAGACCGGCTGCTGGTGCAGCAAGAAGCACAGGCGCGCCTCAGCCAGAGCATTCAGAAAGCTCTGCAAATGGGCAAAGACCTTATGCTTGTGCTGGATACTGATAAGAATACGACTACGCAATTCAGCAAGCAACTGATGTGCGCAGATACAGGCATTTCTTACGATGAACCTTCACCTAATACCTTTTCCTTCAATTCACCCTACGGAGCCTGTCCAAAATGTAAAGGCCTCGGCTCGGTTTACCAGGTGAATATGAATGAAGTGATGCCTGACAGCAGTAAGAGCATTAAAGACGGTGGTATAGCGCCACTTGGTGCTGAACGCGAATCATGGACTTTCCAACAGGCAACAATTCTTGCAAAGAAGAATAAAATATCGCTTACAACTCCGGTAAAAGACATTCCCAAAAAACATCTGAACATCCTGCTTTACGGTAACGAAGAAGGTGTTATCACTTACGTGAACGATGAGGCAGAGGCTTATCACGAATCTGTTACAGAACATAATTATGAAGGCATAGTGAACATGTTGCTTCGCTGGTTCAACGAAACAACTTCTGAATCCATCCGGGACTGGGCGGAAGCCTATATGGAGCTTAATACCTGCCCCGAATGTGATGGCAACAGGCTCAAGAAAGAGAGTCTTTGGTTTAAGATCAACAAGGCCAGCATTTCCGAACTCACGCATATGTCCTTGCAGGAATTGCAGGATTGGTTTGACGGTATAGAAAAGAAACTATCTAACAAGCAAAACGCCATAGCCAAAGATGTACTGAAAGAGATACGCGACCGCCTGCATTTCTTACTTGATGTTGGCTTGCATTACCTGACGCTTGACAGACCCACCCGCACGCTGAGCGGCGGTGAGTCTCAACGCATCAGGCTCGCAACGCAGATAGGCTCACAGCTTACAGGCATTACCTACATTCTTGATGAACCTAGTATTGGCCTGCATCAGCGCGATAATCACAAACTGATAGGTGCATTAAAAAATCTTCGCGATGGTGGCAACTCAGTGCTGGTTGTGGAACACGATAAAGACATTATGCTGGCTGCCGACCACTTGATAGATATTGGTCCTGCTGCGGGCATACATGGCGGTCGCATCGTAAGCCAGGGCGCTCCGAAAGACGTGATAAAAGGGCACAATACCACAGCCGCATACCTGAACCATGAACTGAAAATAGATGTGCCCACTGAACGCCGGGAAGGAAACGGAAAAAAAATCAGTCTCTCTGGTGCCACAGGCAACAACCTGAAAAACGTGTCGATAGAAATTCCTCTCGGCAACTTCGTCTGCGTGAGCGGTGTATCGGGAAGCGGAAAAAGTACATTGATCAACGAGACACTCTACCCTATCCTGGGAAAGCAGTGCTATCACAACTTTAAGCAGACTCCTATGCCTTTCAAAAAAGTAACGGGCATAGAACACATTGATAAAGTAATTGAAATTGATCAAAGCCCTATAGGCCGCACACCGCGCAGTAACCCTGCTACCTATTGTGGTTTCTTCAACGAGATACGGACACTTTATTCGCAGGTGCCTGAAGCTAAGATCAGGGGCTACAACGCAGGCCGCTTCTCCTTCAATGTAAAAGGTGGTCGCTGCGAAGAATGCCAGGGCGGCGGTATGCGTGTGATAGAGATGAACTTTCTGCCTGATGTATATGTGGACTGTGAAAAATGCAGCGGCAAGCGTTACAACCGCGAAACGCTGGAGATCAGGTACAAAGGCAAGTCCGTTTCTGATGTGCTACACATGACGGTGGATGAAGCTGTAGAGTTCTTCATTAATGTTCCTTACCTGCACAGGAAAATAAAAACCCTGCAGGATGTTGGCCTTGGTTATGTTACGCTCGGCCAGAGCGCGGTAACACTGAGTGGTGGAGAGGCCCAGCGTGTAAAGCTTGCAACAGAACTTTCGAAAAGAGATACGGGACAGACCATCTACATATTGGACGAACCTACTACGGGCCTGCACTTCGAGGACATAAAACACTTGCTTGCGGTATTGAACAGGCTGGTAGACCGCGGCAACACAGTGCTGGTAATAGAACATAACCTGGATGTAATAAAAGTAGCCGACTATGTAATAGACATGGGCCCCGAAGGAGGCAGCGGCGGTGGCACCCTGGTGGGTGCAGGCTCACCGGAAACTATTGCTAAAATAAAAGCAAGCCATACGGGAAGATACCTTAAGGAAGAATTGGCATAAATGAATAAAGGGCGGAACAAATGTTCCGCCCTTTATTTATCGAGTATCGAGTGTTGATCTACTGTATCACAACAGGCTTGCTGAAACGCTCACCATTTTCTGAAGTGAAATGCAGGTAGTAAATACCCTTTGCCCATCCTTTCACATCTACTTTCGTTTCTTTTTGGAAAGAACCTGTCCACACAGCCTGGCCGATCGTATTATAGATCGCTACGCTTAGCCTGCCTTCAGTTTCTTTAGTAATGTTCAGCACATCACTCGCAGGCACAGGGAATACACTCACTACCTCGCTTACAGTCTTTGCTGTTTGCTGTACACCTGTAGTTTGTGCAGGTGGCAGACTTGAATTATAGTTGATTGTAAAATTCACATTGCTGATATCGAAGAACACATTGTTTGCGCCCTTCACTTTCATACGCGCTGTGCTTGTAGTAGGCACATTCGGAACAGTAACTGAAGCAGAGCCGCTGTTAGGTACACCATAAACAACTACATATGGATATGTGTAACCACCATCTACTGACAGGTATATATTCACAAGTGAGCAGCTGATAGGCGTCGCAGTTGTTTGAGAGACATCCCAGGTAACTGTTTGGGTGCTTCCGCCGCCCCAGGTAACTGCCGTATTAGGCGCTGTTACGGCAAATGGAGTACCTGTATTAATTACATTCAGCCTGATTGAATCGTCAGAATAGTTAGTGGCACCAAGGCCATTACGAATACTCCTTACTGCCAGTTTAAACCTCAGTGACCGCGCAACCGGGGGCAATTTTTCTCCTAAATAATTAGAAACATTAGCAACAACCTTGCTGATAGCAGGGAATACCCTTGTGCGATCTTCTGTAGGAGCAAACGAACGGAATATCGGACCGGTAGCTGATGCATTAGTCCATGTGCTTGATGCGCCAAGATCATATTCTTCCCAGCAGTACAACATCTGAGTGTCTACCGCAGCAGAGTCGTAAGCAGGATTGGCAGTTAATTCAAATGGTGTGAGGAAAGGAATATAAAATGTTTGCGTGAAAGGTATTATACCGGGCGCAGCATTACCGGTCAGTGTTTTTACGGGACAGTTTTCATTACTGGAATTGGTAATTTCAGTGTATATCCTTTGCAGCGAGTTAGCATGAAAATAGGCATCGCTATGTTGCTGAATATTATCCGTACCACATATACCGGCATAGGCCATAATGGTAGTACCGCTGCCGGGCTCATAAGCATTATTGCTTGAGCGGTTGCCGCTACAGCTACCGGTGCTACTATTAAAGGTATGTGGGCCCCCGAACTGGTGTCCCATCTCATGAGCCACATAATCTATGTCAAAAGCATCACCTACGGGATTTGAACTACCTGTAACACCCTGTGCTTTGTTGCTGGCGCAAATTGACCCCAGCGAAGCGATACCACCGCCGCCTGTGCTGAACACATGGCCTACATCGTAATTGCTGCTTCCTATGCGTGCTGTTACAGTGGTTTGGTTCTGACCAAGCATAGTGCCACCGTTATTGTTAGTATAGGGGTCAGAGCTTGTCAGGAATATAAGGGTATCTGTATTGGGCACCAGTTCCAGTATTATCGACAGTTCCAGTTCATACACACCCGTCACCCTGTTTACAGAGGTTACCATTGCACTCAGCACACCCGGCTTGGTAGGTACGGGTCCGTCCACAGCTACTGAGTATTCGTACGTACAAGCAAGCGCCAGGCGATACTTACGGCTATAGGTACCGTGTATCACTCTCATGTTCAGCGTGGGCTCCGTGGCATCGGGTTGACTCACCTCAGCCAGGCTGGTCAGTTCACCATCTGCAGGTACTGTTTCTTCTTCATCATTAAACTGGCACTGCATGCGCTCATGCAATGGCTTTACGAAGTCACGCTTATAATAACACAGGTAAAAACCATCATTCACATTGCTGTAAGGATCTATAAAATAGGTATTGCCGCCATTATATACCATAGCATGGAAACCTTTCATTGTATAGTCAATCTTGGCTACTACCCGCTGGTCGTCTATAGCGTGTGCTGTAAAAGTGCGTATACCCGGGTATTTGGCTCCCAGCTCAGGGTGCATCAGGTTCGACCTCCATATTACAAATGTCCTGTAGTTGCCATCAGGTGTTGGCAACTCTATCTGCTGATTAGCGTTGGGGTCCTCGTTCAGGGAAAAGAGATAGCCTTTCAGGTAGCTGTCGTTCATGGCAAATGCCGCAAACTTGTCAGGAAATATCTGCTGCGTTCCTTTAAAAGGAACACGGCCCGCTTCCATTTCCTGCCACACACCATTATACGCAGAAGCCGATAAGGAGAAGAGGTTGCATGCGCACATTAATAAGAGTAATACATTTTTTTTCATCACTACTGTTTGATATGTCGATTAAATTTTTTTTCTACCTATCGTATCTCGTTTGCACCGGCTTCTCCTCAAACGGCTCCTTCTTCTCGCCGCTATCCGAACGCAAATAGACCATGTAATAGTATCTTCCGTTGTTCGGTATTGCACTTATCAGGTATATCTCTTTATTCCACATTATCTGTCCCCGCAGTTTCATACCATCATAGTCCAGCCTCGCATCAGCTTTCCCTGTTTCGTCCGAACCTTTAAGTGAGACGATGTCAGGATACTTTTCCTTTAATTGCTGCGACATAGCATTCGATTCCGAAAATGCATATGTCCGGCATTCAAATGGTGCGGGTAATGGCAATATTGTTTTTACGCTTCCGGGTTTTCCCGGTGTACCTTTCGCAGCGTGGAAAAAGCTACGAAGCTGGACGGAATCCAGGCTGTACACTTTGTATGATGATGGGCGGCTCAGTGTGGTCACATTGTCCAGCACTGAATTTTCCTCAATTATCCAATCTAAATGAGGTTGCGAGCTTTCTTTTGCCTGCTCACCACAGGCTATTGACTTCCTTGCCGGGCTATTTGCTCTTGTCCCGGAAATACTCGCTGTTTTCCTGGTAGAGTTGCAAGATAGTGAAATTAAAGCTAAAATGACTAGTGATGTTCCTTTGATCCTTTTCATTATTATTTTTTACGATCTTTTCCGATTGTAAGTTACTAATAATGCCTGAAAAGGAACTCCTTACTTCCGTTATTCCATGCCTAATGCAATGCCGCTCAGCATATTATTAACAGCGAATTATTTCGATTTTATCCGGCGCACACCCAGTCTCAGCGAGTTGAGGATTAATACCACGTCACTGAGCGCCATGATTCCCGCACCCCATACAGGCTTCAGCAGACCTACAGCGGCAACAGGTATAGCAACGATGTTATAAATGAATGCCCAGAACAGGTTCTGCTTGATAGTTTGGGCCGTATACCTCCCCAGCCTTATTGCCGGGGGCAGCGATGACAGCTGATTATTGGACAGGATCACATTGGCAGACTGTATTGCAATTTGTGTGGACTCACTCAGCGATATACCCACTGTTGCCCTGGCCAGTGCCGGAGCATCGTTTATTCCATCGCCCACCATGGCGGTCGGGGCCTTTTGAAGTAATATATCGAGTGTCTCGTTCTTTTGCGCCGGGCTTTGTTCAGAATAAACGATATCCATTCCCAGTTCTGCGCCTATCGCTTCGCATTTGCTTTTCTTATCGCCGCTTAGCAGTATTACAGTATAGCCCATCTCCCTGAGCTCGGCTATCGTTTCTTTGGCATCGCTACGCAGTTTATCAGTTATACTCAGCTTTCCGGCATATTGATCGTTCTTGTACAGGTAGAGATCAGCCCCCGCTTTATCCACGGTCGGTCCCAGCCATTTTTCTGAACCCAGCTTCCAGACGTTACCATTTTTATCTGTAGCCTGCATGCCCTGCCCTTTTAGCTCCTTCACTTGGCTTAGCTCATAGGCCGAAGCGTCCTTCCACTGCACCGATATCGATTTTGCTATCGGGTGCGATGAATTCTTTTCAATAGCGGCAACTACGGCCCTGAATTCTTCCTCTGCCATCACAGTTTCAAAACTGCTCACTTCCAGTTGCCCCGTTGTCAGTGTCCCGGTTTTGTCAAACACTATCTGCTTTATACTTTTCAGCTGCTCCAGGGTATCACCTCCTTTTACCAGTATGCCATTGCGCGCCGCCCTGCCGAGTCCCACAGCCACCGCTGCCGGTGTAGCAAGGCCCATAGCACAGGGGCAAGAGATAACCAGCACTGCAATCGCCCTCATCATCGACTCAGTAAACGGGATACCTACCACAAACCAGTTAACCAGTAGCGTAAGCGCAGAAATGATCAGCACAGCAGGTACAAACACCGCGCTTATCTTATCAGCCAGCTTTTGCAAAGCAGGCTTCACTGCCTGCGCCTCGCGCACCATCTTGATAATATTCGCCAGCACCGAGGCGTTTCCTACAGCTGTAGCTTTTACTCTCAGGTTGCCGTCCAGTACTACCGTACCTCCCACTACTTCGTCTCCGCTCTTTTTATACACAGGCACACTTTCGCCCGTTATCATATGCTCATCTATCTGTGCATCCCCTTTTACTATTTCTCCGTCTACCGCTATGCTATCGCCGGTGTTCACAAGCACTATATCGCCGCTGCGTACATACTTACTTTCTATATCCAGTATGGTTTCCTTGCCCAGGCTGTCGGTCATTACCACTCTCGCCTGCTGAGGTTGCAACTTCACCAACGCATCTATAGATTTGGTAGTGGACTTCACTGTTTTATGCTCCAGCCAGTTACCAACCATCACCAGCGTAAGTATCGAAGCAGCCGTTTCAAAGAAAAGATAGTCATGTGCCTGTTCTGCAAAGAACAATAACCCAATCACAGAATACATGTATGCTGCCGTTGCCCCAATCACTATCAGCACATCCATATTAGGTATGCCATGTTTCAGCGAACGGAACGCGCTCGGCACGAATACATACGACCCTATCGCAAACACCGGCGTCGCCAACGCAAACTGTACCCAGGGCATATGCAGCACTTGCCAGCTGCTGAACATATGCGCCAGCAGCGGGATAGTGAGCACTAAATTGATAATGAGAAATATTGTAGTGTTGTCCTTGTGCTCATGCCCTTCATGATGAGCATGTTCTTCGCCTTCTCTTACCACTTTATAACCAAGGCCGTCTATAGCATCATATATACCTTCCACATTCACAGTGTCAGTTGCGGTAAAATTTACCTCCCCTGATGCAGCGTTAGCCGAAATATTCTTCACTCCTTTCTTTTCCAACAGCTTAGAGATCGTCAGCGCGCAATTGCCGCAGGTCATCCCTTCTACTACTGTTGAATATGTCTTTTCCATTTTATTCTGCCCCTACAGTATCTTTGCACACCTTATGGCGGCTCCTGTTCTACAAATTTCATACTCTTTGGGCAATATAGAAAGTGCTGCTCATCAGTTATGGCAATATGCTGATCGATACCGGGTATTCGCTTTCAGCGGAGAAATGGGTGCTGGCAAAACCACTTTCATCCACGCCCTGTGCGACTTTCTGGGTGTGGAGGATGCTGTAAGCAGCCCAACATTTGCACTCATCAATGAGTATTATTTTTCTGTTAAAGCTGGCAAGGAACAGAAAATATATCATATGGACTGGTACCGCCTTCGGTCTACCGAAGAAGCGATCAATGCCGGTGTAGAGGACCAGGTAAATGATACCTCCGCTTACACTTTCATAGAATGGCCGGAAAAAGCAAAAGAGCTATTACCCAAAAAGCACCTCTGGATCTCCATTACCGAAACTGCGCCCGGTGAACGCCTGATGGAAGTATTTGCTAATGAGTAAACGAGGAATGAGTTTTATCTCTTTTATGTTTTTTAGCTCTCAGCTCTCAACATAAGTTCTTATCTTACCTGCCATGCTATCAACAGCATTACTTACCGGGCTGTTATTAGGCCTCTTCATGGCCATATCGGTAGGGCCCACGCTCTTCGCGGTGCTGAAGTACAGCGTCAATCACAGCTACAAAGCGGGCCTCGCCTTTGTGCTGGGCGTTTCCCTCAGCGATATCATCTTCGTTACAGTGGCCAATATGGCCTCTCCCTGGCTGGAATGGCTCCACCAGTACGAGCGTACTATGAAGTATGGTTTTTCAGGGTTGCTCCTTGCTCTTGGTTTTTACGGACTGGTAAAAAAATACAAGCCCGTCCGCCCCTCAGCCCGCGTTCTCAGTATCAGTGGCGCCTTATATTTCAAGATCTGGCTCAGTGGCTTCCTCATGAATACCTTCAATCCCGCCCTCATTCTCCAGTGGATAGCGGTAGCCACCGCTATGGCCCGGGAAGTGGCCATGTACAGGGTAGTATTTTTCACCTCCTGCCTGAGCCTTGTACTGGGCATAGATGTGTTAAAGGTTTTCCTTGCCGATATCATTCGCCGCCGCCTCACGCTCCGCCGCACTATGTATCTCAACCGTATTTCTGCACTTTTCATATTCGGTTTCGGGGTAGGCATACTCGCTTTAGCTATTTTCAATATAGAACTCAAGGCCCCGGAGATGAAAAAGAAGAAGAAAACTGCATATCAGCATCTTCTATCGCCACGCGTTTCCGTACATCCTAAAAGCTTCCTATCTTTGCCCCCTCATGTCTGATGCGATAAAACACGAATGTGGGCTTGCCTACATTCGACTGCTCAAACCACTCGCTTACTACCACCGCAAATACGGTACTGCCTTTTACGGACTCAACAAACTGTACCTGCTTATGGAAAAGCAACATAACAGGGGACAGGATGGTGCAG
>CAMPKR010000055.1 GCA_946887345.1 uncultured Bacteroidota bacterium
CGGTAACAAAACCGGTAATGAGCGGTAAAGAATCGGTAACAAAAAAACAAGGAATCCAGTATTGGCGCGGCTTTCCGCCGCCCGGAAATTTCAAAACCGGTAATAACGGTAGTGAGGCGGGGTTTTCGTAGATTTACCCGGGATAAATCAGGGTATAATAGTTTGAAGAATAACATGAGTATAAAGCATTTGGCTTGCCTGCTACTGGCTGCCTCAACATTATTCGTCACCGCATGCGGTGACGGGGACACGGCCGGAGAAACCACAGGGGAGACCGCTGAAACCACCGAAAGCCGGGTACCTGCCGTTATCAATTACGAGATTGTAAAAGAATACCCGCACGATCACACCGCATTTACAGAGGGGCTGCAGTACGTGGATGGGCATATATATGAAAGCACGGGTCAGTACGGCGAGTCGGACATACGAAAAACTGACCTGGAAACGGGGAAGGTGCTACAGAAAACAAAGATGGATGGGAAGTATTTTGGTGAAGGGCTCACAGTGCTGAACGGTAAGATATACCAGCTTACCTACCGCGAGCAAACAGGTATAATATATGATCAGAAAACACTGAAGCAGGTAGGCACCTTTACTTTCCCGAACCGGGAAGGCTGGGGGATGACAACGGATGGTACCCATCTTATTTATGATGATGGCAGCCATATCCTCTACTTTATGGACCCGAATACTTTTAAAGAAGTGAAACGCATAGAGGTGCTTGACGAAAGAGGGCAGGTGCAGGCGCTGAATGAACTGGAGTACATTAAGGGTTTTATCTACGCCAACCAGTGGCAGACGGACTATATCTACAAGATAGACCCCGCAACAGGTAAGGTAGTTGGCAGGGCCAATCTTTTTGACCTGCGCCAGAAGACGGGAATTCCGTATCCGCTGATGAATGATGAATCAGCGCCGGAGGTAATGAATGGTATAGCCTACGATGCAGCGGGCAACCGCATCTTTGTGACGGGTAAGAACTGGCCAAAGCTGATAGAGGTGAAGCTGGATAACTAATGGTCTGAACCGGGATTTGGGGAGATTAAGGGATTGACCGGGCCGTGTTTATTACATTCTAGTTCTGGAAAATAATCATGCAGATAACTAAGGGCTTTTACTACCACTACAAACATGATCCATCAGGTGAGGTCAACAACTATGCTTACGAGGTGTTGGGTGTAGGCTATCATACTGAAAAGGAAGAGGTATCGCCTGATAAATATGTAGTGGTGTATCGGGCACTGTATGAATCCGGTTCTTACGTGGATGGAAAAATGTTTGCGATACGGCCCTATGGTATGTTTACGGAGCAAGTGGAGGTGAAGGGGGTTAGTGTTCCCAGGTTCCGGCTTATTACAGACGAAGCTGTAATAGAGGAATTGAGGAAGATAAGGGATAAGATGTATTTGGAATCTGTTTGATAAACGACAAGGAATGAAACGTTTGATATTTATACTTATAGCGACGGTTTTGGCGATAACAGCCTGCAATAGCCCTAAACCTGAAAACAAGACGGACGTAGAAAAAGCAGGCTGTTCTGATGGTTGCTGCAAAGCGAAACATAAAAAGGTAAAACTGGCCTGCAAACTGCATTCTGACGAACTGAGAAAAAGGAAAGAGACAGTTCTTGCCAGCCTGAAAGCGCAGGTGCGGGAAAAGAAAGAGTTAGCCGACGGCTACGCCTTTAAGTTTTCAGGATCAGACACGACCATTGATGAGCTGACGGAGTTTATAAAAACAGAGCGTGAATGTTGCGAATTCTTCACGTTTGATCTTTCCATAGCGGGAGATAAGAATGAAGCCTGGCTACAGCTTACGGGGCCTGAGGGTGCAAAGGATTTCATCACATCTGAACTGGGCCTGTAGCAGTGCCTGTTTAATAATTTACCTGCCATAGAGAAAATTTATTTGTCAGATTGATCATTAATCGTAATTTTACGATAGATATGGGTGCAACTAAAACAGCTCTATTTACTAAAAAGCAGAATGAACTGGCTGCCATGGCCAAGGCGCTGGCTCATCCTGCACGGATTGCCATATTGCAAGAGCTCATCAGGGCCAGGGCTTGCGTATGTGGCAGCCTGGTAGAAGAGCTGGGACTGGCACAGGCCACCATCTCGCAACACCTGAAAGAACTGAAACAAGTAGGATTGATACAAGGCAACATAGAAGGTACCAGTGTATGCTATTGCATTAACCCGAAAGTGTGGCTGCAGTACAAAGAATTCTTCACGCTGTTCTTTAAGGAGTTGCCTGATAACGGGGCTTGTTGCTGATATTTTTTTGACCGTATCTATCGTAATATTGCAATTAAATTAAAAAACTAATAAAAATGAACACCGAACAGGAACTGAAGGAACTGGTAAGGCAGAAATATAGTGAAATAGCCAACCAGGATAAAGATACCAACGCTGCGTCTTGCTGCGGGTCGGGCTGCTGCAGCACCGAAGTATACAATATAATGAGCGATGACTACACCAAACTGGAGGGATACAACCCGGATGCAGATCTCGGACTTGGTTGCGGGTTGCCCACAGAATTTGCGCAGATAAAACCCGGCGATGTAGTAATAGACCTGGGAAGCGGCGCTGGCAACGACTGCTTTATTGCCCGCTCTCAAACCGGCGAAACAGGGAAGGTAATAGGCATCGATTTTACAGAAGCTATGATTGCCAAAGCACGCGCTAATGCAGAAAAGCTCGGCTTTAACAATGTTGAATTCAGGCAGGGAGATATAGAGAAGATGCCGGTTACAGCAAAGGTTGCTGACGTAGTGGTAAGTAACTGTGTGCTGAATCTTGTGCCTAATAAAAAGAACGTGGTCAACGAAATATTCAGGGTACTGAAAGCGCGCGGACATTTTAGTATATCGGATATAGTGCTGGTGGGTGAGCTACCTGCCAACCTGAAGCAAGCCGCTGAAATGTATGCAGGCTGCGTGAGCGGGGCGATACAGAAAGACGAATACCTTGGATTGATAAAGGAAGCGGGTTTTGAGTCCGTTACCGTTCAGAAAGAAAAAGCAATCCATATACCGGATGATATACTGGGCAACTACATGAGTGCTGAAGAGATAGCTGCTTTCAGGAAAAGTGATGTTGGTATCTATAGTGTTACAGTGTTTGCACGCAAACCGGATTGTTGCGACCCCGAAACAGGTTGCTGTTAACTGAGAGCCAATAAAAAAATGAAGCAAAATATAGCAGCCTACCTTGGGAGGCATAAGCGATTCGGAATTATCCTGCTTGGCATCATAACGCTGAACATGATCTATGGATTTGACCCGAGGTTCACTGTCATTAACCTGTTATGGATCGCCATAAGTGTGATAAAAATAGACAGGGTATGAAAAAAGTTCTTTTTGTATGTATAGAGAACAGCAATCGCAGCCAGATGGCACAGGCATTTGCTTATATCTACGGCGCGGGCAAGGTGCTGGGGTTCAGCGCCGGCTCGCGCCCTTCAGGTAGGATAAATCCCAGGGCTATAGCAGCAATGCAGGAGCTGGGTTATGATCTTAGCGGGCATAGCAGCAAAAGCCTGGACGAGGTAAAGGATGAAGCGCCTTTTGATGCCGTAGTGACTATGGGCTGTGGCGATGCGTGCCCATGGATGCCTGCCGGGGAGCATATAGACTGGCAGATACCGGACCCGAGGGAAATGGAAACGGAGCAGTTTAATGAAGTTCGGGATCAAATAGGGAGATTGGTGAAGGAGCTCGTTATACGGCTATAATTGAACAAAAAACGAAACCGCCCGGATGGGCGGCTTCTCTAAATGCCGTAGCGCTACTACCTACTTCCACCCGCCACCCAGGGCTTTATAGATATTCACCACTGCATTCATCTGCTGTTTCCGGGTTTCAATAAGTTCGAATTTTGATTCGATAGCATCGCGTTGGGTCATAAGGACCTCCATATAATCGGCTCGTGCAGAGCGAAACAGATCGTTGGAAATTTCGATAGACTGAATGAGCGCCTGCACCTGCTGTTGCCGGAGCGCATAGCTTTTTTCCAGGTTGCCGATCTTAGCCATTTGGTTGGCTACTTCCGTATAGGCGTTAAGGATAGTACGCTCATAGTTGTAGACTGCCTGCACCTGTCTGGCGTTTGCGCTGTAGTATTCTGCTTTAATGGCGTTCCTGTTGATCAAGGGCGCTACGAGGTCGCCGGCAAGAGAGTAGAGCATCGATTCAGGCGTCTTAAGGACATAGGAGGGGTTGAAGGCCTGGTAACCAACAGCGGCGGAAATATCCAGTGAGGGATAGAACTTTGCCCTGGCCACTTTTACATCCAGTTTAGCTGCCGCCAGGTCCTGTTCGGCCCGTTTAATATCGGGGCGGTTTGCCAGTAGCTGAGCCGGGATACCTATCTGCACGGAAGCAGGAAGAGAATTGCTCAGAGCTTTTTCATTCCTGGCGATGGGCTGAGGATAGCGGCCCAGCAGGAAATTGATCCTGTTCTCTGTTTCGGTTATTCTTTGCTGTATATCGAATTGAAGGCTTTTGGTCTTCAAAACTTCTGCCTCAAATTTGCGGACCGCAAGTTCGGTAGCACGCGCGGCAGCTTTTTGAAGCTTTACAACCTCCAGGGCATTGCCCTGGATCCCGATATTCTGCTTTACCATATCCAACTGATTATCCAGTGCCAGTAATTCATAGTAGGAATTGGCTACTTCTGCTATCAAATTGGTGATCACGAAGTTCTTTCCCTCAACAGATGCAAAATAGCGGGAGAGAGCTGCTTTTTTTGCGTTGTGTAGTTTACGCCATATATCAAGTTCCCAATGGGCGGTGAGGCCAATAAAATAGTCCTGCAATGGTTCTGGCATTTTTTTTCCAGGTTCTATCCCGGTATTTGCTTCCATTGCTCCGATATTAGTGAAGCGCGAGACCTTTTCCATACCTGCGCCTGCCTGTATGCCTGCAAAAGGAAGATATTCTCCTTTGCGACTGCGTACCTCGCTCTGGGCAATGATTATTTCCTGGAAGGTAATATTCAATTCCTGGTTAGCGGCAAGTGCGGTATCTATAAGAGCCACAAGGTACTGATCGGAGAAATAAGTTCTCCAGTTGATAGCGGCTATACTGGTAGTATCATTCTGTTTACTATCTGCAACGGGATAGACCGCAGGGACCGACCTGTTTTCAGTTTTATTGATAACGGCAGGGAGTTTGCAAGCCGTGAAACCAATGCTAAGGCATATTATGCCGGTATGTATAATTGTTCGTCTTTTACACATTATGTTCTAATTCTTCAGTTAAGGGATTTTCTTCTTCATTTCGCACCAGTTTACGGCGTTCTGCGAGCCTGCCGAAAATGTAGTAAAGGCCGGGGACTATGATCACGCCAAACACTGTACCCAGCAGCATGCCTCCGGCGGCAGAAGCACCGATAGTACGATTGCCGATAGCGCCGGGCCCCGTTGCCAACAGCAAGGGAATCAACCCCGCGATAAAAGCGAATGATGTCATGAGGATAGGCCGGAAGCGTTCACGGGCTCCTTCTATAGCTGCATTTAAAACCGAGGCTCCCTGCCTGTGCCGTTGTACTGCGAACTCAACTATCAGTACCGCGTTCTTACCTAAAAGTCCGACCAGCATAACGAGGCCTACCTGGGCATATATATCGTTAGCAAGGCCCATAATCTTTAGTAAAGCGAAAGAACCGAAAACACCTGCAGGTAGTGATAATACAACAGCCAGGGGAAGAAGGAAGCTCTCATACTGCGCTGACAGTATGAGATAGACGAAGGCAAGCACTACAAGGAAAATATAGAGCGCTTCATTGCCACGGGCAACTTCATCTTTAGACAG
Source organism: uncultured Bacteroidota bacterium (assembly GCA_946887345.1). The sequence goes on from CAMPKR010000055.1 coordinate 5,816, forward strand.
TCCACCCCAGTCGATATCATAGCCGCGAGGCAGCGAGTTTTTCGCTACGGCCTGTATCACTTTGATAGCCTCGCCGCTGCTGTAACCTTTGGCGGGAGTGCCGCGGATGGAAGCTGTAGGGTACATGTTGTACCGGTTTATTTCATTCGGACCCTGCGTTTTTACAATCTTCATGAAAGAGGAGTATGGCACCATTTCGTCACGATCATTTTTTACATACAGGTTCATCAGGTCCTTTGGCAGTTTGCGATATTCAGGCGCGGCCTGAACGAAAACTTTAAAGAAGCGTCCGAAGCGGATAAACCCAAGTTCATAAGAGCTGCCAATAAGAATAGACAGATTATCCATGGCCTTACCTATAGATACACCTTTCTGCATCGCTACTTTATTGTCTATCTGCAGTTCATACTGCGGATACTTAGCGCTGAAGAAAGTAAACAGACCACTAAGCTCTTTCCGTTTTTCAAGCTCGTGCATGAAGTCGTCATTTACTTTCTCCAGCTGCTTGTAGTCTCCAGTATTTGTTTTGTCAAGTAGTTGCAAAGCAAAGCCCCCTGCGGCCCCGTAGCCCGGTACAGCGGGAGGGTCAAAGAACTCAATGGTGGCTCCCGGAATTTCCCTGGACTTTTCTTCCAGTTCGTAAATGATTTCCTTAACAGTATGTTTGCGTTTCGACCAGGGCTTTAGATTGATCAGGCAAGTTCCGGCATTAGACCCACGGCCCTCGGTTAAAACCTCGTAACCGGCCAGAGCAGAAACGGACTGGATGCCATCAACATTCTCTGCAATTTTTTGGAGTTTGCGGGCGATGTCATTGGTCCTTTCCAATGTGGAACCCGGGGGTGTCTGAACAATAGCATAGATCATGCCCTGATCTTCGTTCGGGATGAAGCCTGAAGGCAAGTTGACGGCAGTGATCCAAATTCCCGCACAAAAGGCTAGCAGCATGCTGAACGTTATCATCCTGCGATTGACGATGAGCCTAAGGAAATTCGTGTACCTGCCGGTGAGCTTCTCGAACCAATGGTTGAATACGTCCAGGAACCTGTCAACCGGCGATTTCTTCCTGGGTTTTCCGTGATTATTTCTAAGAATCACGGCGCAGAGTACTGGTGTTAGTGTTAAGGCGACCACGCCCGAGATAACTATGGAAGTTGCCATCGTGATGGAAAACTGACGATAGAAAATACCTACCGGCCCGGACATAAAAGCTACCGGGATAAATACGGCAGTCATAACCAAAGTAATGGCTATGATGGCTCCGCTGATCTCGTGTAACACTTTTTTGGAGGCATTGTACGGGGAAAGATGTTCGGTCTCCATTTTTACGTGTACGGCCTCTACCACTACAATGGCATTATCTACAACAATGCCTATGGCCAGAACCAAGGCAAAAAGTGTGATCAGGTTGATCGTCAAACCGAACAGCTGCATAAATGCAAAAGCTCCGATGAGCGATACCGGTACGGCCAGCGTTGGAATAAGCGTAGATCGCCAGTCGCCCAGGAAGATAAATACCACAAGGGCAACTAGTATAAAAGCCTCGGCAAGTGTGTGCAGAACTTTTTCTATAGAAGCATCAAGAAATGTAGATACGTCGTAGCTTATCTCATAGTCCATTCCCGGAGGGAAAGAACTCCCTTTTATTTCCTCCAGTTTTGCTTTAACTCTTTCTATTACATCGCTGGCGTTGCTGCCGTAGGTTTGTTTCAGAACGATGGCTGCAGATGGGTAGTTGTCTTTATTAGAGTAGATGTCGTAATACTCTGATCCGAATTCCACATCTGCTACGTCTTTCAAGTGTAAAAGTTCGCCGTCAGGATTGGCGCGGACAATCACGTCTCTATATTGCTCCGGCTCATTATACCGCCCCTGGTAAGAAAGGACATATTCCAGCGCTTGTGAGCGACTACCGTCGCCGCGCCCTATGCGACCGGGGGAGCCAATGATGCTTTGCTCCCCGAGCGCTTTCATTACCTCCTCGGTGGATATATTGTAGGCCCGCATGCGATCGGGCTTAAGCCAGATACGCATTGCGTACTGACGGCTACCCAAAATAGAAGCCTGGCCGACTCCGGTAATTCTTTGTACCTCGGGCAGAATGTTAACGCCTGCGAAATTGAAAAGGAATTTCATGTCAGCATGCGGATCTTTGCTATACAGGTTTACATACATAAGCATGTTTGGCTGCTGCCTGCTTACAATAATTCCCTCACGCTGCACCAGCACGGGCAGCCGGTTGGTTACCTGGGCGATTCGGGTATTGATGTTTACCACGGCCTGGTCGGGGTCGGTACCGAGATCAAATACCACCTGTATGTTGGCTTCGCCCGCGCTGGTGGCATCGGAGGTCATGTATTTCATTCCGGGGACACCGTTGATGGCCTGTTCCATAGGTATGAGAACGGCCTGGGTCAGCACATCAGCACTGGCGCCGGGATAAGAAGCCCTGACAATTACCATAGGTGGGGAGATGTCGGGGAACTGGGATATCGGCAAACTTTTAATGGCCAATATTCCCATGAATATGATCATGAGCGACAGCACTATGGATAGTACCGGCCTGCGAATGAAACTATTGAACATTTTTTTTGTGTTTTTAAGGATGATTTATTCTACGTAAACCTTTAGGTTATTGACCACTTTTTGAGGTTCCTCGTAGTTGTAACTGATCTTGTCCTTATCCTTTACTTTGCGAATGCCTTCTAACAGGATTCGCTCGTTTTCTGTAAGACCATCTTTGATTACATACAGATCAGGCATTTCAGCGGCAATAGATATTTCTCTTGAATGAACAGTTTTATTCTTGTCTACAACGAAAACATATTTTTTGTCCAGTATTTCAAAAGTGGCTTTCTGAGGAATGATCAGGGCGTTTTTGAAAGGCACGAGCATTTCAATATTGCCGGTTTCGCTGTGACGGAGCAGGCCTTTGGGATTAGGGAAAGTAGCTCTGAAGGCAATGTTGCCGGTTTCGTTGTTAAAGTCGGCTTCTATGGTTTCGACTATGCCCGGATATTCAAACATTTTGTGGTTGGCCATCAGTAAGTTGACCTTAATGAGGCTGTCCTTTTTTGCGTTGGTTTTATAGTCGAGGTATTCCGCTTCGGGTACATTGAAATAGACCCACATTTTGCTATTGTCGGAGAGATTAGTGAGCAAGTCCCCTTCGTCTACCAAGCTGCCCAGCCTGACATGAAAGCGGTCGATAATGCCGTCGAAAGGGGCGCGTATCTCAGTGAAACTAAGATGTACCTGGGCCAAAGACATTTCAGCTTTAGCTTTTTGGTATTTGGCTTTGCTCATGGCTAACTCATTTGAGGAGATTACATTTTTCCCGGCGAGCGCAGTAGTATTCTGGAATTCTATTTCAGCAACTTTTGCTTCGGCCCGTGCTTTCTGTAGTTCGGCCTCGTAGAGCGTTGGCATAATGCGGAAGAGAAGTTGTCCTTTTTTTACAAACCGGCCTTCATCCACGTAGATATTCTGCAGATATCCTTTTTCCTGGGCCCTTAGCTCTATATGGCTAATAGAGCTTATCTGGCAGACATATTCCTTAACAATGGAGGTATCCATTTTAAGGGGTGCTGTAACGAGGAACGTTATCGTTTCTTTTTTTTCTTCTTTTTCGGATTTACAGCTTGAAGAACTCAATGTGGCGCACAGGCCAATGAGCATGAAGATTTTGTTCATGATTAATTTATTTGATCAGTATGATTTTATTTACTTAACTGAGAGCGTGCGGGCAAATACTGGATGCGCCGCTAATGGCCCGATGGCGGGTATAGCAAATAGAGGGCGCTAGCCCCTGCCCTAACTGATCAAATCCGCAGGGTGCAGAAAAGGATGTTTAAAAAAGATGAGAGGCAGGAAAAATGTTCACAGAAGGGGAGGTGCCTAGTGAAAAGTGTAAGATAGGGAGAGGGGTAAAGTAGAGGCCCCGATAAATGATTGCCGACGCCGGTTTTTTTTGAGGCGGAGTTTTTTTCATTTTCATCCTCATCTTCCTCTAGTGGCATGGCCTTCAGGCGGTAGCTTTGAGCGTGAGGATGAGGCTTGCCGAAACTGATAGAAGGCCTAAGACCATTTTGTATGGCGACCCTGGCGATGTGTGCTACTCCCGAAGTATGCCGGGCAGTTAGAGACGAGTCGGAAAACTGTTGAGAAGTCGCATTCAGATAGCCTATTCCTCCGAAGAGAAACAGGTAAAATGAGAGAAGTATTCTGAGGAACAGTTTCATTTGTGAAGCACAAAATTAGGGAATTAAGGTAAGGTTGACTATTTAAGTTAGTTAAATGTTATAAGGCAGAGCGGTGCCAGCTACATTTTTGTTTGGGTTTTACAGGCGGAGGCCGCTGAATTTCAGTATTTTTATCTCCTTAACGAAGAAAATGTATTTTACTACCCAGGACATAGAGTCCCGCCGCGAAAAAGTTGAACAACAATGGAATGAGCTGCTGAATGCAGATGAATGTGTACTGGTGTACTCAGGAGAGCCTATCCCAAAGCCGGGTGGGCTTGACCAAACCTATCCATTTATTCCGCACCCTTCGTATTTCTGGGTGACGGGTCGCCGCAGGGAAAGCGAAGTAGTGTGCTATAGCAAAAACGATGGCTGGGTTGAATTTCAAAAGGAAGTAGGAGAGGATGAAGCTGTATGGGAAGGGGAAAGAACTGACTTGCTGGTAGATGACAGGGGAAAGAAGATAGATGAGCTGGAATCGTTTCTTAGCGCTAATAAATTCTCTAATGTTTATAAATTGGGGCAATCAGGTATCCCGATAGAAGGGAAAGCTTTCGAACTACGAACAGCTATGGACCAGGTGCG
>CAMPKR010000056.1 GCA_946887345.1 uncultured Bacteroidota bacterium
CGGCATACGAGATGTAGAGAGGTCTCGTGGGCTCGGAGTGTGTATAAGAGACAGATGTATTGGATATCGGTGGTAAAAAGGTCTACATTTCCGGCGATACAGAGGATATCCCCGAAATGCGTAAATTGAAGGATATTGACCTCGCTTTTGTATGCATGAACCTGCCGTACACCATGGATATCAACCAGGCCGCATCTGCCGTACTCGAATTCAAGCCGGGTATAGTGTACCCCTATCATCATCGCGGGCAGGACATCAACGTTTTCAAAAAACTGGTGAACGAGGGCAACAAAAAAATAGAGGTAAGGACACGGAATTGGTATCCCCAATAGCCCGTTTCATATTGGTATTCTTTTTCCTGTTCACAGGCAATGCCAAAGCACAGCCCACTGCTGGCTTCACTCAGCAGCTCGATCCGGTAAAGGCCCGGGAAGATATCTTGTTGCTAAAGAGCATCTTAGAAGAAGCAAATACGACGCTCTACTACTACACCTCAAAGAAGAAAGTCGACAAAGCTTTCACCAAAGCGCTTGAAGGCATGAAGGATTCCGTCACCTACAATGGTTTCATTGCCGCCGTTTCCTCTATCATGCACACCATCTCCTGCGGTCATAGCGGTTGGGATCATTCTGCCGTCTACAAGGAATACCGGGCTAAAAACGAAAAATTTCTGCCCTTTGATGTCCTGATCATTTCCGGACGCTATTACCTGGTCCGCGATTATTCCCTGGAGCAAACTATACCTCAGTTTGCCGAGATAACCTCAATTAACGGACAGGCTGTAAGGACGCTAACCAAACGACTCACCCCGCACATGTACAGCGATGGATATGCCAACACAGGCAGCAGCACCGAAATAGCAGCCAACCTTCGCATGGCCTATTCAAATTTCATCGCTAAACCCGGCAGCTTTAAGATCACCTATAAGCCTAAGCCTAACTCTCTTTACCGTATAGAAGAGCTGAGAGCGCTTTCACTACCGGAAATCGATTCTATCAGGAAAACCCGCTATGGCGCTGATGAAGGCCTCCGTGTGCCTCTGCGTATCAATATAATAGACTCTATCGGCGCCGCTGTTTTTACGGCAAAAACCTTCAGCAACCAACATATACAAAACGCTAACCGAGATTTCATCTCCTTCACCGACTCTGCATTCTCTGTTCTTCAGAGTAAAGGATTAAAAAACCTGGTTATCGATCTCCGTGGCAATCGCGGTGGCTGGACAGCCAACGGGAAATACCTCTTCTCTCATTTCATCGATACACCTACTCCCTATATCAAAAGAGTCTATACTCAGAAATATAAGGACTACTCATTCGCACCACTCATAACAGAAGAAGCAGGCTACCTCGATACAATGAAACTGGAACCTAACAAAGAAGGCTTCTACGAATGGACCAATAACCCGAATCTCATCGCAATTCCTGCACATCGTTATCAGGGCAGTGTCTACATACTTATGGATGCCTTTACCCGTTCTGCAGCTTCTGTGTTTTGTGCATTAATGAAAGAACATACCAATGCCCTTTTTATAGGGGAAGAGACCTCTGCCTCCCAGAGCGGCACCAATGGCATGGTCAATTATATCAAATTACCCTACACTGGTGTTCCTTACCACTTCAGCACCGCCCGCTACGATTTCAATATCAGCAAACCGAAAAATCACAAAGGCATAATCCCCGATTTTGAGGTTCAACCGGATTGGGAGAGCGTTAGTACTAACGACGATAAGGTGATGCAAGCAACAATGAAATTGATAACAACAGGGCACTGATCATCATCAGTGAAATAGATGCTCCGTATCATTCTTTCCAACACCATCATCAGCTAATTTTATCTTATATTGCTCACCTTGGCACTTTCTTTTAGTGTCTCATACAAACTACTCTTTATGGCAACAAAGAAATCTGCGACTAAGAAAAACCAGATCGGCTTGGACCCCAGCAAAACAAAGCAGTTAGCCGACAAATTGAATATACTGCTGGCCAATTACCAGTTGTTTTACATCAATGCCCGTGGCTTTCACTGGAACATCAAGGGCTCCAAATTCTTCGAGCTGCATGTTAAGTTTGAAGAACTTTACAACAATGCACTTATTAAGATAGATGAGATTGCAGAACGCGTACTCACCCTCGGTCATACACCTTTGCATACTTTCACTTCTTATGTGAAGAACTCTACTATCAAAGAGATAACCAATGAATCAGACGGTACTGCCTGCGTAGAGGATGTCGTGAACAGCTTTGCTATACTCCTGGAAATAGAAAGGGAAATACTGCACCTCTCAGCTGATGCAGATGACGAGGGTACCAACTCTCTTATGAGCGACTATATCCGCGAACAGGAAAAATTGGTTTGGATGTACTCTTCTTTCCTGAAATAGTATTTTTGCGGCATGAGCGGACAAAACAGGGCAGACATATATCCCGGACTGGAGGTAGCAATAATATTGAAGAAAGACCAGCGCAGCGGCAAAAAAACAATAGGCATAGTAAAAGACCTGCTCACCTCAGCGCCCTATCACTCCCGCGGCATAAAAGTAAGACTCGAAGATGGCCAGATCGGCCGCGTCACTGAAATCCTCGGAGACCCGGAATAATAAAAAGAAAATAAAGAACTATCCTCCTGGCAGGGAGGAGTGCCGGAATTCAACGCGAAGTTTGAATTTCGGCTGGGGTGGGAAACACAGCGACCGGGCCGCTCGCCCAAACACAACAACGAACTACCTTAACAATTGAGTCATTGAGCTATTGAGCCATTACGCATTGATAAGCGCACCTCTCCCCGTCTATCGCCGCGGAAACAATACCGCCTGCATACCCCGCCCCTTCAGCACAAGGATAAAGACCTTTTATGTGCGTATGTTGCAATGTCTCCTTGTCCCTTGGTATTCTTACCGGAGAGCTTGTCCGCGACTCTGTAGCAACCAATATGGCCTCATTGGTATAGTAGCCCTTCATCTTCTTACCAAAATCCACCACCGCCTGCTTCAGTGCATTGTTCACCTCCACCGGCAGCACGTCCTTTATGGCCGCACTATGCACTCCCGGCAGGTAAGAACAGTTCGGCAGGCTCTGCGATATTTTATCTACTGTAAAGTCCACCATCCGCTGCGCAGGCGCAACTAATTTACCTCCACCCTCTTTAAAGGCCTTCTGCTCCACCATCTGCTGAAACTTCATCCCCGCCAGTGGACCTGTAAAACCGTACTTAGCAAAATCCTTTTCATCCACCGCAACCACCGTACCTGAATTCGCATAGGGGTTATTCCGCTTACTCGGGGACCAGCCATTCACAACTATCTCACCCGGACTGGTTGCAGCTGGCGCAATAATCCCGCCCGGGCACATACAGAAAGAGAATACTCCCCTGCCATATTCCTGCGCCACCAGCGAATAACTCGCAGGAGGCAGGAAAGGATCTCGAACAGTGCAGTGATACTGTGCCTGGTCAACCAGCAGCTGCGGATGCTCTATCCGCACACCAAGTGCAAACGGTTTACATTCTACTTCTATCTTCTTGCTATGCAGCAATTCAAATATATCTCTCGCTGAATGCCCTGTAGCCAGTATCACACTTTTGCACTCTATCGTGGTTCCATCAGAAGTCTTCACACCTTTTACTTTATCACCATCCAGCAGTATGTCAATAAGCTTCGTATCAAACCTCACCTCACCACCACATTCAATAATGGCATCCCGCATCGCAGTAATTATATGTGGCAACTTATTGGTCCCTATATGCGGATGCGCTTCATATAGTATATTCTTGTCAGCACCAAAGTGATGGAAAAGCTGCAATACTCTTTGCACGTTCCCCCGCTTGGTAGAACGGGTGTATAGCTTACCATCACTATAAGTACCGGCCCCACCCTCACCAAAGCAGTAGTTAGATTCCGGGTTCACCACACCCTCCTTATTCATCGCTGCCAGGTCACGTCTGCGGCTGCGCACATCCTTACCCCGCTCCAGTATTATGGGCTTGTATCCCAGCTGTATCAGCTTCAGCGCAGCAAATATCCCCGCTGGCCCCGCACCCACTATCACCACATGAGGTGCATTACTCACATTCTGCAATTCAGGGTCGAATGGCGCTTCCTCCTTAGCCGGTTCATCAATAAATAGTTCTGCTTGTATCTGTATGCGAGGCTGCTTAGCCCTCGCATCTATAGAGCGTTTCAGGATTTTATATCCTGTCACCCGCTTCATCGGTATATCGGCCTCCAGGGCCAGGTACCTTTTTATGTCTCGCTCATCAGCCGCATTCTCCGGCGTGAGCATAATAGAAATATTCTTTATCATCCTGCGTCAGGTTTTTATCCTAAAAGCAATTGTTACAGCAAATTTTCAAAAAACTCCCCTCCTGTTTCTAGGAGGGGTGGCCCGCAAAGCCTTGTGCGTAGCCGGGCCGGGGAGGTCCACAGCATTGGGACCTCGCGAACTCCTACGGATTCCTCTTCCTAAACTCTTCCTTTACCCTATCCAAATGCTCCACAAACTTCGCCACATTCGGATCATAGGGATAACCACCTTCTACCAGCTTATTGCCATTCTCGTCTACAAAAAAGTAAAACGGCTGTGAGTTAGAGTTGAACTTTGTCGCTTGTATATCTTCGTTCTTATCCCCTACCGTCACCACGTCAGAACCTAGTATCTGCGAGTAATACTGCTCATTCTCCGGCAGGTCTCTTTTATCATAGTCACAGTACAGCGAGGCAATAATAAAATCTTCCTTCAGTCGCTTCATCACCTCTGGGCTCGACCACACCTGCGACTCCATCTTGCGGCAATTCACGCAGTTGATGCCGGTAAAGTCGAGCATCACGGGCTTCTTGAGTTTCTTCGACGCTGCCAACGCTTCATCGTATTCAAAGAAAGTAATCAAGCCAAACTTACGCACTATCTCAGGCTCATATATCTTCATCTCTTCTGCATACTTTACCGGCCTTACATCACCCAGTGCGCTTGAACTGTGTCCGCCGGAACTATTGCCGTTATCAGCCCCCAGCACAAAATCCTGCGTACCCATCGGCGGAACGAACTGGCTCATACCGTTCAGCGGTGCGCCCCACATACCGGGCAGCAGGTAAACGGAAAAGGAAAAACAGCTTATTGCTAAAAAGAGTTTAAATATGGAAACGTATTCTTGTCCGTACACATTCTTGGCATCAGCATCGTCATGAGAGAACTTCAGTTTACCCAACAGGTAGAAGCCCAGCAGCACAAAGATCACTATCCATAATGCAATGAAGATTTCTCTGTCCAACAGGCGCCAGCCCATGGCCAGGTCTGCATTAGAAAGAAATTTCAATGCCAGTGCCAATTCTAAAAAGCCGAGTGTCACTTTCACCTGGTTCAGCCAGCCACCCGAGGCAGCAAGCTTGTTCAACATTCCCGGGAATACGGCAAACAAAGCAAATGGCAATGCCAGCCCTATAGAAAAACCGAACATACCTACAGCCGGTCCTGTTACACCACCTCCGCCCGCTGCTACCAGCAGCGGACCAACTATAGGTCCCGTGCAGGAGAATGACACGATCACCAGCGTCAGTGCCATAAAGAAGATACCGGCAAAGTTCTTCGTGTTTGCTCTTGAGTCTGTTTTGCTTGTCCACGATGATGGCAGTGTGATCTCAAATGCTCCAAGGAAGGAGATACCAAATATCATGAAGATGACAAAAAATACCAGGTTAGCTATCCAGTTGGTAGAAAGGTTGTTCAGCGCATTCGCTCCGAATATCGCCGATATAGCAATACCAAACACAGTAAATATGATGATGATGGAAAGCGAATAGTAGATCGCATTGCGGATACCTTCAGCACGTGTCTTACTCCTCTTGGTAAAAAAGCTCACCGTTATCGGTATCATCGAATACACACACGGTGTCAGCACAGCCGCCAGCCCGCCTAGGAAGGCAAAGAGAAACAACCAGGCCAATGATTTTTGCTCCTGCTTTTTCTCACTCTTGTCATCCGCATTCATTGCACCACTCCTGGTACTGTCGTCTGCTGCATTGCCTGCACTACCCGCAGAAGCCGAGCCGCTACCGCCTCCTGTATTTATACTGCTATCGCCTGCACTAGCCGCCGCCACCTTAGCACTGTCCTCCGGCGACAGCATAGCAACTGCATCTGTGATGTTAAAACTAAAACTCAGCGTCTTCGAGGTCAGGCATTGGGTACTGTCGCATATCTGCCACTTATGCTTCCCTGTAACCTTCGTGTTACCGCTTACCTTAACGGATTGTATGAATTGTACTGAGTGCTTATAGTACCTGTTGGTACCAATATCTTCTATCACCTCTTTTATCAGCTTACCCTTCTCTTTTATTTTACCATCCGGGGTTACGAGGGGATTTTTATCAAACTTAAATGAAGGTGGCAACAGTCCTTCTATACCCGGGTTCAGGGAATTGAGGTGAAAGCCATCCTGTATAGTTGCTGTAAATACCAGGTCATACTTATTGTCGCCTGTCTTCTTTACCGAATACGACCACTTGGTCATATCCTTTATTATCTGTGCATTCGCCCCTAACGAAGCAAACATTCCTAAGAAAAAAACAAGTGCATATTTGAGCACCTTCATAAGCATTACTTTTTGTGTCCAGATAATTTTACACCTCGTGTTTTCTCACAGTATCCTTCTCCCAGGGTATTAAGACCGCTAATATCGGTCTTCGCATATGCAAGTCTTTGTTAAAAAAAGAAAAGCCTTATCAAAAAGGCTCCTGCTCACTCACGATGCCAATGTGCAACAAATGTTTATTCTCTTACACGTCAATGCCAGGCTAATCCTTTAATCTCCCCAAATCCCGGTACTGGCTATTTCGCCGCCAGGTCTATTTCAAATTTAACCTTCTTGGGTGGCAGGCAGAGATTGTCATTGCATATCTGGTATTCATGCTCACCGGCTATCTTCGTTCCGCCTTTCACCGATACTACCTGCTTATACAGCACGTTACCTGAAAGGTAAGTCACTTTGTTATCCACCCCTTCCATTTGCACGGTTTTGGCATAGCCTATCTCTGCCACCTTGCTCTTTTCTGTTACTCCCCTTTCAAATGAAAAAGAAGGCACTATTTCATAACCATCGCCACCCGGGTTCAGCGACCAGATATGCCAGCCGTCTTCCAGCTTCAGCTTAAAGGTCACTTCATACTCGTCGGCGTTAATCTTGGTTGCCTCATAAGTCCACTTGGTAGGGTCGCCCACAGGCTCCTGTTTTTGCGCACTAGCAAATATCGCCGGCAGCATCGCCACCATCACCAGTATTTTCTTCAGCATCTTCATATCAGCTCGGCTCGTGTTTATTTATTAGTTCATATGGGCAAAAGCTTCTAGTATCAGCCTTCCATCTATATTGCTCAGGTCTTCGCTGCAGGCCCTTTCAGGATGCGGCATCATACCAAATACGTTTCTTTCAGCATTACAGATTCCTGCTATATTGTTAAGTGCTCCGTTAGGGTTAGAGTTGATGTGTATCTCACCATTCTCATCGCAGTAGCGGAACACTATCTGGTCGTTCTTCTTCAGTTGCTCCATAGTGGCGGCATCTGCATAGTAGCGGCCTTCACCGTGTGCTACAGGTATCTTCAGCACCTTGTCGCCTACGTTGCGGCCTACAGCGTTGCTGTAATTTTCTGCCTTCAGGTACACGTTCTTACAGGTGAATTTCTGATGGTCGTTCAGCAGCAGTGCTCCTGGTAAAAGACCTGATTCACATAGTATCTGGAAGCCATTACATACTCCCAGTACTTTACCGCCGTTGTTGGCAAACTTCACCACCTCTTCCATTATCGGACTGAAACGTGCCACTGCACCACAACGCAGGTAGTCACCGTAAGAGAAGCCACCGGGAAGCACTATACAGTCATCTGCTGTGAACATACTCAGGTCCCTGTCCTTATGCCATAGTGTTATTACTTCATGACCCAGGTCGTCTTTCAAAGCATTGATCATGTCCCTGTCACAGTTAGAACCGGGGAAAACAATTACACCAAATTTCATCTATCTACTATTTATTGAGAGCCAGTCGACAGGCTATTACCACTATGACTGAGAAATAAAGCATAAAATTACTAAACCATTTACTTTTTTCCAGCATCAACCCCTGCGATATTACCATACTCAATGCAGGTATTGTTAATAACCACGCATTTGTCACCTGCACGTCACCGAAAAGCGCCACCAGTATAGACATTAGCAAATATCCTAAAATGGCTATCCAGCTCCGCCTTACATGGATCGTTGCCTTGGGTAGCTGCTGCTGCATGGCATATACACTGCCGCAGCCCAGTATCGTAATACCTCCTATCAGCGAGCCTATATATATAGGTTTATCTATGTGATGGATCATTACCATATCCAGGTCAGGCCAGGCGGCCAGCATAGGTAGCATGTCTGCTAAGAACAATATACATGCCGCAAAATAAAGCGGTGTCAGGTAGCCCATTCCCCCTACTATCCATTCTCCTGCATTAAAGGGTCTCAGCAGTGCCAGCGCTGCAATAAATACTGCCAGGTACCCTATGCCGGCAAAATATAGCAAAGCTGCCATTGCAATAACAACTCCTGCGTTAAATAGGTTCTTCCGTGGATTAACACTATGGTTAAAACCCAGTACCACATCCAGCCCCATCAGCATGCACCAGTTCACCAGCAGCGGCACGCTGAAGTAGTTAAAAGCCGGGTGCATCGAGGTGAACAGTATATACACCAGCGCCGGGAAATAAGTAGTGCGGGCATAGAGCCTGTGCCGGGTGGTAATATAGTTCAGGTACAGGGCCTGCACGAAGATCATCAGTATGGCCAGGAAGGTATAGGCAAAGCCACTACCCCTCAGCAAAAAGTTGAACAGCCACACCACCCAATTGAAAAGGAAATATCCGTCCAGGGTCTTTGGCGCCTGTGGATTCACCAGCATCTGGAACTTAAATACAAGCGTTAGTATCAGCAGTATCAGTACTGTATACGGACTTTTGTTTCGGAAAAGGTGCAGCACTAGCTGAATTTTGGTCTAAAATACAACTTTGGCGAAGCAAATCTGCTTTTTGCGCAGGCAGGGTATTACCAGCTCTTTGGCGCCCACTTGTTTGCCATGCCTCGGTAGCCAGTCAGGGTTTTCTGTGCCCTCTACCTGGAAGGAACGCATATCCACCACACCCGCTGCGTCAACGGTGGCTAATTGTATTTTCGATTGCTTTTCGTCAAAGTCATTATACAGGAAACCAAGCGACCCTCCGGAATTCAGGAAAGAGTATGACGAAAACCTTCCGCCATCTTCCTGCGAGTATTGCTGTTTGCGCACAAAGGCATACCACTCCCGGGTTCCTTCTGCATTGTAGCTCAGCGCCAGCACATCGTTAAAATGATACTCCCTTACATTCTGCGTCATCGACGGGTAATACCATGAGTAATAGCCAAAGCCCGGCGCATACGAACTTCTGCTGGTGATATAGCTCTCCTCCGATATCATCACAAAGCCGCCATCGTTCTTTACTATCAGTTGCTTAATGTGAAAATCATTAAAAGCCCTTCTTGTATTCCTGTCGCCGGTAGCCATTTGTATATCCGGATCAAAAGGTATGGTCTTCCTGTTCTGGAAAACTCCCGTACCTATATCATACCAGCTATATAGCACTCCGTCAAAGTTTCCGCTCTTCTTGTCCGAGTAGAAACCTCCTATATAGATGCGGTTGTTGGCATTGTCTATCTTCAGGTAAACCCTTGATGCATACTGGTCGTTCAGCGGCAACTCTAATGAGTTGAACTTATTGCCACCTTCAGGTGCCAGGCTCAATAGCAGCAGTTGATCGGCATAGGCCCTGTTCCCCACAGGCGTGTACACGGGCAGGAATATCGTTCCTTTGTTATCTGCTATCACATCACCTGCTTCTGCATCATTGGTTGTTTTGTATACCGCTTTCACGCGGCGCATCACTGTCAGGCTTTCATCTATCACCTTTGCTTCCAGTTCTACGCTCGGTCCCTTTGTATTTACACTGTATACCACCAGGGTCTTCTTGTCTTCAGATACTGCCGATGAAAAGTAGTCCTTCGTGGGTCCCAGTATCCCTGTCTTTGTTTCAGCAAGTTGTATCGGTCCCTTGGTCAGTCTGCCCATATCATCCAGCAAGGCTGCATACTGTATCACCTTGTTCCCTGCTACAGCCTGGTAGAGCACTGTGATTTGATTAGCAATAGCTATAAAGCGTGTATCATATATTTTCTTAGGGAAGAAATCCAGCACCACGGTCGCCAGCTTGTCCATGCCGTCATTGTAAGCATCCAGGAAGTGATCGCCATCCAGGGTACGATAAGTATAGGTTCTGCTACCCGACTTGCCCACCACCGCAAAATTATCCTCGCTCGCGTTAAACTTCTCATAGGCAGAATACATCACATCCTGCCCCAAACCCACCAGTGGCAAACTCAGGCTCAATAAATAAAAAAACAGTCTTTTCATCTTCATCAAAGTTAACTCCCAACCTGTTAATTAGGCCTAAAATTATCTGACTCCCCTCCTGGCAGGGAGGAGACAGAATTTGGCGCTTGTCGCCAAATTCAGGGGTGGGAAACACAGCGAC
>CAMPKR010000057.1 GCA_946887345.1 uncultured Bacteroidota bacterium
ACACCAGGCCGTCGGTTGCAAAGCCGGTAAGGAAGTAAAGTTTGTCGGAGTGCTTTCCTATGTAGGCGAGACCATCGGCAGTGCGGTAGTGCTGCCCGCCCCAGATATATTTGGTGCCGGAAATGTCGAGGCGGTCACGGATGTATTTTTTAAGTCCCTGCACATATTCGCTGCTGTCGCCATGCTGACCTGTTTTGAATTTATCACCTACTACTATTATGTAGTCTTTTCCGTTGTCTTTAAAGACGCGGATAGAGTGCTTGGGTTGATTCATTCCCCAGAAAATACCGCCGGGGAAGTTAGTGGTCTTCAGTTCTGCAGCCACACCAAATTCCCTGTACGGTGCCAACACGCCATGTATCATGTACACGCCTATGGGAGTATGTGTAGCCATAATGATGGCTTTGGCTTTTACGCTGCCTTTCATAGTCCGCACCACGACCTCATCCTCATCTATATCTATTACCTTGCTTTGTTCAAATATCCTGCACTTACCGGATATGGCAGCTGCCAGGCCGCGCACGTAGCGCAGAGGCTGAAATTGTGCTTGTCCTTCTACCTTCAGACCCTTCACGGTTCTGAAAGGCAGGCCTACGTCTCCCGTCAGTTGAGGGTTTAACCCCGCTTCTTTCAGTGCGTCAAATTCTTCTTCAATGAACTTTTCAATTTTATCGTCGATACTTTCTGCATAGAAATGAAAAGCCTGACGGGCAAAATCGCACTGAATGTTGTGTGTGCCGATCGTTTTTTCTATCAGGCTGAGTCCTGCTGCTCTTGCTTTAACTACAGCGTTCATTACATCGTAGTTCCATTTTCTTTTGATCTCTGACAGATGTTCATCAACAGTAGAATATAAATTGCCTGTTGAATTGCCTGTAGTGCCGAGTCCTATACTCAGGGCTTCCAGTACTACTACGTCTTTTCCTGCGTTACTAAGCAACATGGCAGCGGTCAGTCCGGTGATTCCCCCGCCTATTATTACTACATCTGCGTTTTGCGTTCCTTCCAGTGTAGGGAATTGAGCACCTGCTCCTGCGGTACCTTCCCAGATAGACTTAGTTTTCATGCATTTTTATTGCTTGTAGTATAAAATGGTATACTACGGTTAATATTCATTTTTGCGGGTTCTAGTTTTTTAAGTGTTTCAACAATGAGAAGAATTGAATTCTCTACATCGTCGATATGTACTATTTCAACAGGAGTATGCATATAGCGTAGGGCGGGCGAAATAAGTGCGGAAGAAATACCCCCGCTTGAGAGGGCGATGGCATCGGCGTCTGTGCCTGTTTCTCTTGATATAGCTACCAGTTGGTAGGGGATGCCGGCTTTTTGTGCTGTTTCTTTTATCAGTTGCAGGAAGCCTTTGTGCACAGCGGGTGCTATGGCGAGTACGGGGCCTGCTCCGCAAACGGTTTCGCCGTGGCGCTGCATTTTTATAAAAGGTGTATTGGTATCGTGGGTGACATCAGTGACTATGGCTATGTCGGGCCTGAGTCTTTCTCCTATCATTTTGGCACCGTAAAGGCCCACCTCTTCCTGCACCGCGTTCACACACATAAGGGAGTAGGGGAGTTTTATTTCCTGTTCTTTTATGATACGCGCTACTTCGGCTATTACCAGGCCTCCTATGCGGTTGTCAAGCGCACGACCGAGGAAGTAGCGATCATTTAAAATAGAAAAGCTGTCCAGATAGGTGATGATATTGCCTACTCTTACACCTTTGTCAAGGGCTTCATCGCTGTTGGCAAAACCTGCATCAACGAACAAATGGAATTGGTCCGGGTAAAGATTGGCGATGTCGTTTCTCAGGTGGATAGCCGGCCAACCAAACACCCCCCTTATGATACCTTTATCGGAATGTATATGTACATGTTTGCCGGGTGCTACCATGGGATCTGCACCACCGTTGGGTAATACGTGAATAAATCCTTTGGGATCTATGTAGTTCACCATCCACGATATTTCATCGGCGTGGGCTTCCAGTACTACTTTAAATTCCGCTTCGGGATTAATGATTGCTACAGTGTTATTGTAATTATCCTGGAAATTATCATCGGTAAACGGGGAAATATAGTCAAGCCATAATTCCTGGCCCTTCATCTCGAAACCTGTTGGCGATGAATTGTTTATATAACTTTCTAAGAAGTTAACAGATCGTTCAGTAAGAACTTTGTGCATAGTCCGGTATATGCACACAAAAAATATACCGTCGAGTCTTAAATGTATCTGGCAGCTGCTTATGCGGCTGGAAGAAGAACAGCCCGAACAATCACTGTCCGGGCTGTTCTTCTTGCAAAAGAATCAGTTTTGTTACATTTTAATGAATTTATGTACTTCGTTACCATTCGCACCCCTTACATTCAAAAAGTACAAACCGGCAGGGAGCTTGCTGATATCCAGAGTTGCTTTTCCATCCTCGATATTCTTATGCAATATTGCTTGTCCTGCCTGGCTAAGGACAGTGCAGCTGGTTATTGAATTATGGCCTTGTATGGTAAGTTCACTGTTTGCCGGGTTAGGGAAAATATGCAGTTTAATTTTACCAGATGTCGTATTTACCGACTGTGGCTGACACACGGGAGTTTCTGTAACATTTGTAAGTACTGCAGGCATGTAGTCGAAAAAGATGCCTGCTTTGTTGGTAACGATGTCAGTAAGAGACATAGCGGTTGCTGAATTTACGGTGTAGATCACCATGCCATGGCACAGGTCGTGGTGAGAACTGTCGGGCAAATTGATGCCGGGAAATTCGAATCTCACAATGTTGTGGGTGCCAGTGCTTATTTTTATTACGTTCATAGCATGAGAAGAAGATATCACCTGCAGGGTCTGCATGTCAACATTATTGTTTAGAGTATCCATTACATAAATGCTGTGAGCCGTGTCGTTGCCCATATTCTCAAAAGTGAGCGTGTAAGTCAGGTTTGCGCCGGGAGTAATACATCCCTCAGGCGATACATATATTGCGTTGGGATCATAAGGTCCGGTTACGGTATCCACCATGGAAATGGCGTTATTAGACGGGTCTGAATCGCCGGTGGTTGGTGTAACGGAGAACTGAGTATGCACCGTGTCGCCAGGCATAACTATCTGACTGTTAGCCTCGTTCAGACTTACATGCAGGTATGCGTTATAATCGCTGAAATCACCCGGTGTGAGAACCCATGTTATAATATTATTGTTCTGGGTTGTCGGCACAGGGTAGGCACTTTGGAATTCATACTTGGGGCTGAAGGTCATAGTGATGGTTGCGTTCTGGGCATTGCAATAGGTATTGTGCACGATGATGTCGGCGTCAGCGGCGGTACCTGTACCTGTAAAATGTGCGTTTACAGAGAGGTCGAAAGCAGAGCCTGTTCCACATTCTGTACCCAAGTCATGCGTACCTGTGTAAGTGGTAGTCTGGATGGTATCAGTAAATACTCCGTTGAGGCAGGAACTTTGTACACCTAATGGAAGGTCAAGTACCGTAAACTTGTAAACATCGCCAATGTTACCAAACGTATGGTAGGTGAATTTGCCCAAAACGGAAACGGTATCTATCACGACATTATTAGAATCAACCCGGATTGTCGCTGCCTGTGACAGGGAGGATTCCGTGTTAGGATCAAAAGCACAATCACTGTTGCCATCGAGGAAGACATTGGCCGATACGCTACGGCAAAGACTGTATTGCAATTGGTATTGTATAGAGTCTATGGGATTACTGCCATTGTATAGTACATGCTTAACCGGATAACTTCCGGAAATAGGGTAGCTGTAGTCAAAAACGCTCGTGCCTTCTACCTGCTGACGTTGCACAAACCCATGAGTGTTGTCCTGTCCGTTGCCGTAGTAAGTTTTGATGGAATAGGGAGCGACATCATAGGTGGTTATCCGGGCTACGAACTGAGTGTTGTTGCACTCATGAAATGCCTGGACGGAAAAACTGTCGGAGGCGATATTTACCGCGGGCGGATTTACCGTGATCTTCCTGACACTGTTGGCTGACTGGGTGAAGTAGATGTTGTTAAATTTATCGACGCAGAGATACCTGGGATCTACTCGTGCTGAGAGGGCGGGAACAGCCTCGTCCGTACTGCCTATATAAGTGCCGAAACCCGCCACATTATTGATTATTCCCGTAGCCATATCGATCCTCCTGATCCTTCCATTGCCGAAATCCGCAATAAGCAGGTTGCCATTCATATCGATTTCTATGTCCCATGGTTCATCAAGCTGAGCAGTAATAGCCGGGATATTATCTATAGCCATTCCGGATTGCCCTGTACCGCAGATAGTAGTGATAATGCCGGTGTTGGCATCTACTTTGCGTATAACGTGATTGGTGTTGTCAGGGATGTAGATATTGCCATAGGCGTCGCCTGCAATACCAAAGAGGTAGCCTAAAGTTGCGTTTACAGCAGGTCCACCATCGCCGGTATATCCGGCAAAGCCATTTCCGGCAACTGCTGTGATGGTGTCGGTAGCAAGATCAATTTTCCTTACACGGCAGTTTGTGGCGATGTAGAGGTGGTTATTGGTGATCGTGAGTCCCTGTGGAGTTTCGATAGCGGCATTAATCGCCAGCCCGCCGTTGCCTGCGCTGTAGTTGTTTCCGTTGCCGGCAAAGGTAGTGATGATACCAGTGGAGCCATCTATTTTCCTGATTACAAAGGCTGTCCCATCATAAAAGTACAGGTCGCCGTTTGCATTTGCGCAAAGAGTATTAAAAGATCCGTTGATGTTTGCATTGATAGCCGGGCCACCATCACCGGAGTATCCCTGTGTGCCGGTGCCAGCGATAGTGGTCACAATACCGGTCGCAAGATCGATCTTCCTTATGCGATAGTTCATTTCATCACCAACATATAGGTTGCCCGCCTTGTCTGTTGTGACGCCATATATGTAGCTGAACTGTGCTTCGGAGGCGTGAGCTCCGTCTCCGCTGAAACCAACAACATAATTACTGACGGGTGTATAAATGTATCCGTTCTGGGCCTCACCTGAGTGAGCAAACAGCATCAGACCCGTAAATAAAGAGGAGAATAATCTTATATGTTTCATCGTGTAATCCTTAAAATAAATTTAAAATGTGCATGTGGTAAGGAAGACGGCCAAATCCGAATTTTGGTTTGTTGGCTCATCGTTTTATTTCATAGTTATATAGCAATATGACTGTTCGATGTACAATCATATAATAAAGTTTGCGCTACCGGGGATGAAATGAATTGGGATTATCCAGGCCTTGCGAAAGGAACCATTACCGGATAGTCTTCACCAACACCGGCAATAAGAACCAGCAAAATAAAGTGATTAACAGGGCAGAGATGAGGTTCATCGCAAAGCCTGTAAGCAGCATATGTTTCAGCTTTAGCCGACCACTCGCAAAAACGATTGCATTTGGTGGCGTCCCCATAGGGAGCATGCCGGCGCAACTTGCACCAAGAGTCATCGCGATGCCAATCTGTAAAGGATTAAAGTGCAGGGCATCTGCGATACCTGCAACCACAGGAGCAAATACAATAACCTGTGCTACATTACTCATTACCTCGCTCAGGAAAATGGAGACAAGCGTTACAATCAGTATAAGGAAAAATCCCGGAGTTACGAAGCCGGCCATGGCTTCGCCAAGTGCCTGAATTAATCCTGCTTTTCCTAATTGGTCGGCCAGTGCTATGCCACCGCCAAAGAGCAATAGTATGCCCCAGGCCATGCGTTTGGTGTCGTCCCAAACAAGTAAAGGCTTGTTCTCCTCTGCGCCGGACGGGATAATGAAAAGCATTATGCCGCCAAAGACGGCTATCATAGTATCATCCAGTTTTATGGTTTGCTGAGCGTTGTTTAGTATGTCGCGTGTTATCCATAGGACCGCAGTGAGCACAAAGACAAAGAGCACCCGTTTTTCCGCCTTGCTTAGCTTTCCTATCTCTTTTATTTCTGTAGCTATTACGTCCTTTACCATTGCATCTGCACCTGAACGGACGGGGATGAGTATCCGTGTCATTACTATGTACAATGTGGCCAACAGGAGCAGGGATATTGGCATGCAGAGCATCATCCAGTCGGAAAAGCTGAAGGCATAGCCATTGTGTTTCTCAAGAAAACTCACATAAGCAACATTGGGCGGTGTACCTATGATGGTGGCAATCCCGCCGAAATTGCTAGCATATGCTATCGCCAGCAGCAGGCAGACGGAGAGGTTGCGTGTTTCGCGTTCCTTCCCGTTCTTTTCCATCACCTGTATCACACTCATGGCGATGGGATACATCATCATAGTAGTGGCAGTGTTGCTCAGCCACATGCTCAGGAAACCTGTTGCCATAATAAAGCCCAGTACAATCCGGTTACCGGCTGTGCCCGTGAGTCTTACAATGTTTAGCGCAATACGCTTGTGCAAGTTCCATTTCTCAATTGCAAGACCGATCATGAAGCCACCAAGGAAGAGGAAGATAACGGGGTTAGCATATGAGGCGGCGATATCGTCCATTTTCGCTATGCCAAACAGAGGGAAAAATATCAATGGTATCAGGGCCACTACAGGCATGGGCATTGCCTCGGTTACCCAACAGGCGATCATAAAGCAACCGATAGCACATACTTTACTGGCAGTAAGTTCCAATCCGATAGGATTAAACCCAAAAAGCAGTATCGCAAGCAGCGCGGAAAATAATAGCGCTATTATGTGGCGGTTTTTCATCAGCGGGTTACATCAGCCTTTCCAGTTTGCCTTTCCGCTTCACGATGTTCTTATAGTCCCACTGTATGGTTTTAGACTTTTTCAGCCAGCGCTTCAGGTCTTTAGTCTTTACCTGGTCCGCCTCTGTGTAACGGGCCTCGGCAGCTTTGAATGAGCCTTCAGGTGCCAGTCCATCTTCTTCAAAAGATTGTCCGCTCCAGAAGAGAAGGCGCATGCAGCTTTTTAGCTTGTGGTAGCCAACAATAGGATTCCCTTCCAGGAACCATACTGGGTGGCGATGCCATATCTTGTTCTCAGCTTCGGGGAGGGCAGTGCTTATTACGTCATAGAGTGTGTCTGCTATTTCCCTGTCCTCATCGGTGAGGTCGCTGTGGTAGGCTTTTATGTCCTTGTTCATTGTGTGTGGTTTGAGGATAAATTTACTAAAAACAGCTATAGTTGCTCTTGCTGCCCGAAAACGGTAATTTGTAGCAGTAACAAGCAAGTCAATGCAGGCTTCATCATTTCTCGCTGCATTTTCTGGAGTATGGTGCCTCTATAGAAGGTTTTGGTTTCGGTGGTCTTACCCCTCGGAATACCAGGCTAAATTTACCGAAGTGCCTGACGGCGACCTTCTATTTGAATCATAAAAGCGTCATCTTGTATAATTTCTCCGAAAGGAAAGATATCATCCTGTAAATTGAGACGACGGGCACGGTGTATCGCTCTATATTTTGTAATAATTTAGTTGAACATGAAACAAACCTGGTTTTGGCCGAAGTTAATCGGCACCGCTCTTTTGGCGCATATTATACTTATCTGTTGTCGGTAATAGAAGTTGCCATTTATGCCTACCTGATCAATCCGGGTAAGGGAGAAGAATATTATGAAGCTCATGCCCAGGTTTCGGCTCCGTGGGTTTCTGTGATTGGGGGGGCTTTGCTGTTTTTTTGGGTGACACGGTGGTATATGCGACGGTTTTCTACCAGGCAGCTGACCTTCGCTCTTTCGTTACCAGTTGTTTATATAGTTTTTGATGTAATCATCCTTTTTATTGCCGGTGCCGGTCTGGATAGTATAGATGCAGTGTTTATGCTTTCAAAAGCTGTTAAGTTGGCAGCATCACTGCTGGCTTTTTATCTTTTCCGGTACCGGCCCGCTAGAGGGTAGCTAAAAGGCCGTTTCTATTGGCTGAAGCAGGTTTCAGCCAACAGGAGTTGTTGCGAAGTAGCTGCCAGCGCCACTAACTAACATATAAACAGCAAATTAATTTTAAGCTGTTGACTTTTGCCTTACCTTTGTGGGCGTTCAAAAAATCCCCCTACCAAAAAGGGCATAAGATTACATTAGAAAATGGGTTACGTAAAAGACACCTTTAAGGCAAAAGCAGACGCTCAAGCGGCAGAAATTAAGAGCCTGATACAGCAGCACGGAGAAAAAGTTTTAGACCAGGTAACTGTAGCACAGGCATACCAGGGTATGCGTGGTATACCGGGACTTATTACCGAAACATCTTTACTCGATTCGAACGAGGGTATCCGTTTCCGCGGATTCTCTATTCCTGAACTCAGGGAACGTCTTCCGAAGGTAGAGGGTGGTAATGAACCCTTGCCCGAAGGTCTTTTTTACCTGATGCTGGTAGGTGATGTTCCGAGCCAGGAAGATGTAGAGCACATCTCTGCTACCTGGGCGCGCCGTTCGCACGTTCCTAATCACGTGTTCAATGTGATAGAAGCGCTGCCGGTAGCTACACACCCCATGACGCAATTCTGCGCTGCTATTCTGGCACTGCAGACTGAATCAAAATTCGCACAGGCATATAACGATGGTATCAGCAAAAAAGAGCACTGGAATTATGTGTATGAAGATACAATGACGCTGATAGCTCGCCTGCCCCGTGTGGCTGCTTATATCTATCGTCGCAAGTACAAGAACGGTGATCACATTCAGCCTGATGGTATGCTGGACTGGAGTGCCAACTTCGCGCACATGATGGGTTATGATGATCCAAGTTTCGCTGAGTTGATGCGACTGTATTTAACTATTCATGCCGACCACGAAGGTGGTAATGTTTCTGCTCACGCAACTCACCTGGTAGGTTCTGCGCTGAGTGATCCTTACTTGTCTTTCGTTGCAGGTATGACCGGTCTTGCGGGCCCGCTACACGGCCTGGCTAACCAGGAAGTGATCCGCTGGATAGAAGAAATGCAACAGGAACTGAATACTCAGCAACCAAGTAAAGAGCAGATAGCTGAATACATAAAGAAAACACTGACTGAAGGTAAAGTGGTACCAGGTTATGGTCACGCAGTACTGCGCAAGACAGATCCACGCTTTACTGCACAGGCAGAGTTTGCGAAGACGCATTGCCCTGATGATCCGGTAGTGCAGACAGTTTGGAACGTTTACGAAGTAGCACCGCCGATACTGGAAGGTACAGGCAAGATCAAAAACCCCTGGCCTAACGTGGATGCGCACTCAGGTGCGCTGCTAAAGCATTATGGCCTGGTGGAAGAAGATTTTTACACCGTGCTATTTGGTGTGAGTCGCGCGCTTGGTGTACTGGCCAGCCTGTGCTGGGATCGTGCTTTAGGATTCCCGTTGGAGCGTCCGAAGTCGATGACCACAGACTGGATCAAGAGCTTCATAGCAAAAGGCGAAACAGTAGCATAACTAATTGCGTAATGGCTCAATAGCTCGATTACGCAATTGATAATAAAATAGTTAAAGAGCATGCAGGTAAAACTGCTTGCTTTTTAGTTTAAAGTATGAACCGGGATTTACGAGGTTTAAAAGGATTGACCACGACTTCGAAAAATCAAATTTTAAAGAAGTAACGGGTATAAGCAAATATTCAATATTCAATATAAAATGAACAAAGGACCGATCTCTCAATTTATACAACATCATTACCGTCACTTTAATGCCGCAGCTCTTGTAGATGCAGCGAAGGGATATGAAACGCACCTGCTGGAAGGCGGTAAAATGATGGTAACACTGGCCGGCGCTATGAGTACCGCTGAACTAGGTATTTCACTGGCTGAAATGATCCGCCAGGATAAAATAGCGATCATCAGCTGCACGGGTGCCAACCTGGAAGAAGATATAATGAACCTCGTTGCGCATACACACTACAAACGCGTACCTAACTATCGTGATCTAAGTCCGCAGGAAGAGTGGGAATTGCTGGAAAAAGGTTACAACCGTGTAACGGATACCTGCATACCGGAAGAAGAAGCTTTCCGCCGCATACAGCGCCACATAGAGAAGATATGGAAGGATGCTGAAGCTAAGGGCGAACGTTATTTCCCGCATGAGTATATGTATAAACTTCTGCTTAGCGAGGTGATGAAGCCTGATTATGAAATAGACCCAAAGCATAGCTGGATGATAGCAGCCGCAGAGAAAAACCTGCCTATTATCGTTCCGGGTTGGGAAGACAGCACGATGGGTAACATTTTCGCATCTTACTGCATTAAAGGTGAACTGAAGGCAAGCACTATGAAGAGCGGTATCGAATATATGGTATGGCTCAGCGAATGGTACCGCGCTAATTCATCAGGCAAGGGAGTAGGCTTTTTCCAGATAGGTGGTGGTATAGCGGGCGACTTCCCGATATGCGTGGTGCCAATGATGTACCAGGACCTGGAATGGCACGATGTTCCTTTCTGGAGTTACTTCTGCCAGATTAGTGATTCTACTACCTCTTATGGTTCTTACAGCGGCGCTGTGCCCAATGAAAAGATCACCTGGGGTAAACTGGATATCAACACTCCGAAATTCATTGTAGAAAGTGATGCTACTATAGTGGCTCCGTTGATATTTGCTTATTTGCTGGGTTGGTAGGGCAAGTCAAAACTCAAAAGGGAAAGTTGAAAACATATTCTTTAGGCATTGTAGAGAA
>CAMPKR010000058.1 GCA_946887345.1 uncultured Bacteroidota bacterium
GCTGAGGCCAACGCGTACGCCGAAGGACTGGCCGCGGTAGCTGTCCCAGCTCTGCACAAAGTCTACCCTGAAAAGGCGTATCATTTTAAAGCCTATGTTATCAATGCTGGCAAAGACTTCGGTGTAGTAGTTGCCTTTGTTAACATAGAAGCTGTTGCTGCCCAGCATCAGGTACCACTGCAGTTGACGAAGCAGGGGGATCTTATTGGTAAGCAAGCCTTTCAGTGAATACTCTACATGCGCTTCGCCATAGATAATCTCAGTGTTGCTGTGGGTGTAATAGGGAAGTAACTGGAAACTGCGCAGGTAAGGTGCAGAGAGGACGATCTGGTTGCCATTGAGGTGCATCATGTCCTGGCTGCCCACTGCATTCTTATTCAGGAAGCCGCCCGCTGCTAAATTGTAAGAAATGCTGCCCAGCAGTTTCAGCCTGAAGTCATCGCCGATGCTGAAGCGCCATTTGTCGAAGTTGACATCGCTGTTTAGTATGCCTGGCAGGCCCTTCTGATAGTCCAGGATAAATACCGGCCAGTTACTGCCGTTAGGGACTTTCTGATCGGGGAAGAGCGTGTAAGTGTACCCCGGCTTGTACGACAAGCTCAGGGTGAACAACACCGCTTTGTGGTTTTGCCAGAGCACTGTTTTCAGCTGCGGTGGTATGTTGTCGCTGAGCGGCATCACTTCCTTGCCTGCCAGTGAGAAGGTATCGCTGTTAAAGAGTATGTACCGCTGCTGGTAAGAGGTGCTTGCCTTCCAGCGGAAGCCATTGCCGTGGTTGCGTGCAAAGTACAGGCTGCCCTGCACGCGCTCATAAAGCTTCATATGGTTCTTCCGCCAGAAGATAGTAGAGAAGACATTGTATATGGGTTCTATCGGGTTAGCGGGATTATATTGGAATACATAGCTGCCGCCACTACCACCTATAGACCAGCTTTTTCCCCGCCATTCCCTGTCGTTCACGGTGTAGCTGAGGGAGCCGATACCATTGATGTGGCCATTGCTGAAACCATAACGTCCCGCAACATTGGCTGCGAGTGTTTTACCCGTATCTACAGTGCGCCTCCACGATATTCCTGGTGATACGTTGATGCCCTCTACTGCATTGTAGCTGAGCATGCCGGAAGACCCGGGTATAAGGTCTAGTATTGGATTGATGTAAAAAGTGTTTTTCCGATGCTTAGTAGTCTGCGACTCACCAAATACCAATAAGTCCATCAGGCTGATACGGTTTTCCCTTCTTCTCATCGAATCCTGGTAAGCAGGGTCTTCGTATTTTTTATTGAGGCTGTCTTTTATCACATAGTCTTTTATCTCGTCGTCTTCAAGCGGTATGGGTCTGTTCTCCGTCCAGTAGGAGCTGTCTTTCTTGTTAGCTGTCTTTTCATAGCTGCTGGTAATTTTGTTATCGAAGACTGTGTCCGGTATGGGCTGGTTTACCTTCTGGTTGTTATAGATGGTTACTGCGTGCCCGGTAATGTTGAAGCCGAATATGCTAAGGGTGGGGTATATTACCTGGTTTTTAACTACCCATACATCTTTTTCAAGCGGGAGGAAGCTCTGTTCTATTTTCAGGGTATCGAGCAAGTCGAGCGAGTTCTTTTTGGTGACATGCAGGTTCAGGCTGTGTATGGCCCAGTCGTCGCTTACTATATATATGTAGCCTTCGTAAAGAGGTTCGTATAACCTCTTTGGCGCCACCTTGATCTTATTGATGGTATAGGTACCTTCTTTAAACTCTCCCTGGTAGGTGTAGCGGTAATAGTTCAGCGCGTTTTCACTGATGGGAGATACGAAACCGCGGGGATTAAGGTTAGAGAAAATGCGGATGTTATTTTCGTAGAAAGTTATTACCTGGGGCATTTGAGAAAAGCCCAATCCATTGGGGTTGCCACTCTCCTTAACGGAGCGGATGATGGTGCGCTCTTTGTCGCCTTGTGAATAGTAGTCGGCTTCTTCTACGCAAAGGTAGATAACAGCTTTGCCGTTGCTATCCCTACCCAGTTCGTCTTTTATTTCTTTTTCGCTGCTGCCGGCTATAACTTTAAGTGTCCCGTCGGACTTGAGTGAGCGGTTTCTCAATACCCCCTTCAGATATATGGATGTCTGAAATGAGCGCACTTGCTGCAGGTGGAATTTTCTCCGTTCTATAGCCTTGCGGATGATGTAGTAAGCGGGGTCTTCATCTTTTATCACTGCCTCTTTAAGTTCCAGGGCCTGCTCCAGCAGCTTAAAATTTTTCATTGTAGTGCCATTACCTTTTACAGTTACCAACTGGCTGACTTGCTTGTAGCCCATATACTGGACTGTCAGTTGATAACTGCCATCCGGCAGGTGCAGCTGGTATTCGCCATTGGCATTGGCGCTGGTGCCATTGGTAGTTCCCTTTACGAACACTATGGCGAAGGGCAGAGGCTCGCCGGTATTGTCGGTTACTTTACCTACTACCGTCCCTGCCTTTGCCAGGAAAGGGAGCAGTACTATTATCAATACCAGGCTTAGTTTCTTGAGCATGCAATAAGTGTTTTAGGCTGTGCCGCACGATATAGCATATATCGTGCAAGGCCCCCGAAATGTTACAGGCTAGAATAAGCCATGTATCTGGGCGTCGATACGGCGCACCACCTCGGCAAAGTCCTCATCATTTTCCGCAAAGTTGCTGTTGTCTATATCTATTACCAGCAGGGGACCGTCTTTATAGCCGTCTATCCATTTGTTGTAGAATTCGTTCAGCCTTTTCAGGTAGTCAAGCCTTATGTTCTCTTCGTATTCACGACCCCGTTTTTGTATCTGGTCCACCAGCTTAGGGATCGAAGCCCTCAGGTATATCAGCAGGTCGGGTGGAGTAAGCATTCTTTTGAGTGTGCCGAAGAAAGAAGCATAATTCTCAAAATCCCTCTTGGTCATCAGGCCCATCTCATAGAGGTTAGGAGCAAAAATGTGCGCATCTTCGTATATAGTCCTGTCCTGTATCACCGAATCTTTGCCCTTCATAATATCCAGCAGGTTGGCCAGGCGGTTGTTCAGGAAGTATACCTGCAGGTTGAACGACCAGCGCTGCATATCCTCGTAAAAATCTACGAGATAAGGATTGTGTTCTACATCTTCATAATGTGCTTTCCATTTGTAGTGTTTTGCCAGCTTCTCTGTCAAAGTCGTTTTTCCCGACCCGATGTTACCGGCAACGGCTATATGTTTAGGAGTAGATTTTGGAGGCATGTTTCTTTAACTTAAATACAATATAATACACGGGAGGGAGAAAATCCATCCTTTAACATTAAATGGGTATTCTTTTAATAATAATGGATGCCAATTTGCCTGCGGGCGGCGGCTATGGTCTTTGAGGCGCTTTCGCGGGCTTTTTCCGCTCCTGTTTTCAGTATTTTTTGTATTTGAGCCTGATCCTGTTGCAGTTCTGCAGCTTTTTCGCGTATGGGACGTACAAAGTTTACCATGTCTTCAGCCAGCTGCTTTTTCATATCGCCATAGCGGATGTTGCAGTTATTATAAGCACTCCTGTAAGTTTCTACCGTAGCGGGATTAGATACCAGGTGCATCAGCTGGAAGACATTCTGTATATACTCGGGCATCTCGCTGTTCGGTTCTGTTGGTCCTGAATCAGTTTTTGCCTTCATTATCTTTTTGCGTATAGTATCATCATCATCAGCTAAGTAGAGGGTAGCATTTGCATTTTCGCTTTTGCTCATCTTTCCTGTTCCATCGAGGCTGGGAACCTTTACCAGTTCGCTGCCAAAGTTGAAAGGTACAGGTTCCGGGAAGAGGTCACCGTAGCGGGTATTGTATCGGTGCGCAAAGTTGCGGGCCATTTCCAGGTGTTGCTCCTGGTCTTTGCCTACGGGCACCTTTACTGCACGATGTATTAATATATCTGCTGCCATCAGCACGGGGTAGGTGAGCAGGCCGGCATTTACATTCTCGGGTTGCTGGCGAACCTTGTCTTTAAAAGTCGGTACTTTTTCCAGCTCACCTTTGTAGGCCATCATGTTCAGCATCAGGTATAGTTCCGGTATTTCCGGCAGGTCGCTTTGAGCGTAGAGGGCTACTTTCCCAGGATCCAGGCCGCAGGCCACATTTTCGGCTACTACCCTGAATACGTTCGCCCTTAGATCTTTGGGGTCGGGGTGGGTAGTGAGCGAATGATAATCGGCCACGAAGAAATAGCAGTTATAATCTTCCTGCATTTTCACGTAGTTGCGCATAGCGCCGAAATAATTGCCTAAGTGTAAGTATCCTGTAGAGCGAATCCCGCTCACTACTATTTCCTTTGCCATAACGGTTGCAAATGTACAAAACGAACCACGATTCTCTAGATTTTGATGATTTGCCACGATTCAGCTCTGTCAGACTGAGCGAAGGATTCTCAACTGAAGATTCGTTACGAAACAATGGTTCGGCTCCGCTCACCATGACAGAATCGGTTTTGACGTTTTGCCATGACTTGTTAACGTCTCAGCTCTGAGAACAAAAAAGACGGGATATATATCCCGCCCGTTTATATTCAATCTATAGTTTATTACAGCTTGTATGATATGGGCAGGGTCAACTGTGCCTTTACCGGCTTTCCGTCCTTCATGGCAGGTTTCCATTTTGGCATCTTATTGATTACATCCAGCGCGGCCTTGGTCAGTGATTCGTCCGGTGACTTTATCACATCTATAGTCGTCAATTCGCCTTTTTGGTCGATACCCAGTTTTACGATCACCTTGCCTTCTATTTTTTTGTCCCGGGCCGCTTTGGGATATACAATGTTTTTTGCCATGAATTCCATCAGGTCGCCATTGAATTCAGGGGCCTTATCAAAGTCCGCGACCGTTTCGGGCCCCACCATTTCTACTTCCATGGGGCCTTCCGGTCCTACAACTTGTACTATTTCTCCCTTGCTTGCGGCTTTTTTGCCTTGCTCACTATCCTTTGCGCATTGCACATAGAGCATACCTGTTACCAGCAATAAGGACAGGATAATAACTTTTAATTTTCCCGCGTGGGAATGTGTTTTTTGCAACATAGTAATTCTGCGTTTTATCGGGTGATGAAAAAATGTATGCGATAAGGCAAAGTGCCTGGTATGGAATAATTCGTTTAGCAGGCTCTTGCTATAGTCCTGCCTGTCATTGACAGCCACAGCATCAGCCTGGAACTCGTGAACCGTTTTTAGTTCCTTTAGTATCAACCAAAGCATCAGGTTGGGCCAGGCAAAGCACAGCAGTAGTCTTGACAGCACTATATCGTAGCTGTGCCTGTAGTACACGTGTGCTGCTTCATGTTCCAGTATTGCGTTGTTTGCTTCGTTGCCGGGAATGAATACATAGCTGAACCAGGAACCCGGGCCCATACCCGTACCTCTCACGAGCTGTATGTTGCCGCGTAGCTCAGCTTCATGTCTTCTTACAAAAAGGATCAATTGTATCACCTGTGCCAGCAAATAGCCGAGCAGTGTAAAACAGACAGCGCAGTAAGCTATCGGCAGTATGCCTATACTTCCGGCTTTGGCAGAAATATTAGAGCCAACTGTGAGCACAGGTAGCATTATATTGGTTACAGCACTACCCGAGCTTTGCAAGCCATTTATTTTTACGAACGGCAGTGCAAAGGGCAGTACCATATTTATCAGCAGGTAAGCCCGGCTCCAGGCATGCGAGCTCCTGTTTTTCATAAAGAGCAGGTATACCAGGTGCAGCAGTGCTGTATATATAGTTGTCTGAATGAAGTATATCATAGTGTGCCTGGTTTTTAACAGCCTTCGCGCTCTTCAGCAGCAACGTACAGAGGTGCTGCCTTAGGATCAGGGAATTTTACCAGTCCGCTTCCTATAACACGATCATACTTAGTTGGCTCAGGATATTCCATTCTGAAGTTGATAGGCATAGTGTAGTACACCTTCACTTTCCTGCCGTTCTGTTCGCCCGGTTCCCAGGTTGAGAGCTGCTTTACAGCTGCCAGTGCGGCATCGGAGAGTGATTGATCGGGTGAGGATACCACTGCAGGGTTTTGAAGTTTACCACTTTCATCTATGACGAATTTCACGACTACCTGGCCTTCTATTTTCTTGTCTTTAGCTACCTGGGGATATTTGAGGATGGTTGGAAGATGATACACAAGATGGTTTGTTCCCTTCCATTCAGGCATCTTATCGGCATGATCATATATGCCATTGCTGTCCATTTGCGCTTTACTGGCTGAGCCGTTTTTGGTTGCATCTTTGGAAGAACGCGCATAGAGTATTCCCGTGAGCATAAGCAGGAAGACCGTAACTACTTTTATTTTTCCGGTGCTGCTGTTCTTTTGTAACATCATGATTCTGCGTTTTATCGGGTGATGAAAAAATGTATGAGATAAGGCAAAGTGTTTGGTATGGAATAACTCGTTCAGCAGGCTTTGGCCATAGTCGGTGCTATCCTTGCCGGCTGCGGCATCGGCTTCAAATTCATGGACGGTCTTCAGTTCGTTCAGTATCAGCAAGAACATTGCATTGGGCCAGGCGAAGCACAATCCAAGCCGCGACAGCACTATATCGTAGCTATGGCCATATTGAACGTGGGCCATTTCGTGTTTCATTACGGCATCATCTGCATTTTCGTCAGGGATAAAAACATAGTTGAACCAGGAACCCGGTCCCATGCCTGTACCGCGGAGTAGTTTTATATTGCCTACCTGCTCTGCTTTATTCCTTCTAATAAAGAGCATCAGCTGTACAGCCTGTGCCACGAGATAGCCGAACATCGCAAAACTGATGGCTATATATATTATAGGCAGCAGGTCTGTTTTTTCAGCTGTAGCAGTTAGTTCAGCGCCAATGTTTACTACCGGCAGCATTACAGTGCTTATGGCCGTATTTTGATTTTGAAATGCTGCTATTGATATAAACGGCAGCACGAAAGGAAGTGCCATGTTCATAAGCAGGTAGGCACGGCTCCAGAGATGAGAAGTCCTGTTCTTCATAAAGAGCAGGTACACTATATATAACAGTGCAGCATAAATGGTGGCCTGGATGAAGTACATCATAACGCTTATTTTGCTTTATTATCTTTTAATTGTTTCAGTATCGATTCCAGTTCTTCAATGCTGATGTCTTTTTCTTTGGCGAAGAATGAGAGCATATTACTGAAAGACCCCTCGAAGTATCCCTTCACAAATTGCTTCATGCTCTTCTTGGTGTAATCTTCTTTTTTCACCAGGGCATGGTACCTGTTAGACTTGCCGAACGACTCGTGCGCTGCAAAGCCCTTGTCTTCAAGAATCTTTATTATAGTGCTTACTGTATTGTAGTGTGGTTTTGGCTCAGGCATTTCATCTACTATATCCTTTATAAAAGCGTGCTCCAGCTGCCATAGCACCTGCATTATTTCTTCTTCTGCCTTCGTTAATGCTTTGAACGTTCTCATCTCTTCTACTAATCTTTTAGTAAATCTACTAAGGTTTTAGTATTTCAACTAATTTTTTCGGAGAAGCATTGTTAATTATATTTAACATCTATTAGAAGTAAAGAATTGGAATATTATTTTTAGGTTTGTCTAAAAATAGATTTAGGGTAATATGGATTTAAAGAACGATGACCGGTCGCTGAGTGAAGTACACGAAAGCATAGACCCCGCTAAGGCGCGCAAACCCTGGCGCCGTATAGCAGCCTTCTTCGGGCCGGCCTACCTTGTAAGCGTGGGTTATATGGATCCCGGCAACTGGGCTACCGATCTGCAGGGTGGTGCGCAGTTTGGCTATACGCTGCTGTGGGTACTGCTGATGAGTAATATTATGGCGCTGTTGCTGCAATCGCTCTCGGCGCGTCTTGGTATTGTCCAGGGCAGGGACCTTGCCCAAGCCAACCGCGAGGCCTATCCACGCGGAACCAATTTTGCCTTATACATATTAGCCGAGATAGCTATCGCTGCCTGCGATCTTGCTGAAGTACTGGGTGTGGCAATCGGTCTTAATTTACTTTTAGGCATCCCATTGATAGGAGGTGTGCTGATCACTTTCTTAGATACTTTCATCCTGCTTTATCTCCAGCGCCTCGGAATGCGGAAGATGGAAGCCTTTATTATTACGCTTGTAGGTGTCGTGGGTATCTGTTTTCTGCTGGAGATGATATTTGCACAACCGCCCATGGGAGAGATAGTGAAAGGTTTCGTGCCTTCTATCCCTAATAATACTGCGCTCTACATTGCCATAGGTATAATAGGTGCGACTGTGATGCCACATAACCTGTACCTGCATTCGGCACTGGTGCAGACAAGGAAGATAAAGCGTGATGATGTTTCTATCAGGAAAGCTATTCGATTTAATGTCATTGATAGTGCCATAGCTTTGAACCTGGCATTTTTTGTGAATGCAGCTATACTCATATTGGCAGCATCAGTGTTTTTTACCTCAGGTAATCAACACGTAGCTTCGCTAAAAGATGCGCACCAATTGCTGTCGCCATTATTGGGTAATGAATATGCCTCTCACCTATTCGCTATAGCGTTGATAGCAGCGGGGCAGAGTTCTACTGTTACCGGTACGCTGGCAGGACAGATAATCATGGAAGGTTATCTCAGGCTGCGTATCAGTCCTGTTATGCGTAGGCTCATCACGCGTTTGCTGGCTATAGTGCCGGCAGTGCTGGTACTAGCCATAGCAGGGGAGAGCAAAGTAGATATGCTGCTGGTGTTCAGCCAGGTGTTGCTCAGTATGCAACTGGCATTTGCAGTGATACCACTGATACACTTCGTCTCCGACAAGCAGCGAATGGGTAACTTTGCTATCAAGGCAAAAACGAAAACCGCGGCCTGGCTCATTGCTGCCATCATCGTGGTGCTCAATCTTAAACTTGTTTATGAAACGATCATTGACTGGTTCTCAGCTACGGATAATATGTGGGTAAAGGCCCTGATAATATTAGGAGCCATTGGCTTTGTCTACCTCTTGGTAGTGACCATTGTTTATCCATGGATCAAGCAGAAGAGGGAAGCAGTGCAGAGTATACATGAAAGTCATCCGCTGCCAGAGCTGCAGGAACTGAAAGCAAAAACTTTTAATAAGATTGCCCTGGCGCTTGACTTTAGCGAAAAAGACAAAAGTGTGATACAGTATGCCTTGCAATTGGCCAATCCGGCCACTGAATTCGTTCTTATTCACGTGGTGGAAAGTGCTCCTGCCCGTATGCACGAAAAAGAGGCGCAGGACCTGGAAACCCGCTATGACCACGCCGGCCTGGAAGCTTATCTTGCTAAATTTAAAGATTCAAAACTCAATGCAGTGACAGAGCTTGGCTTCAAGAACCGGGCAAAGGAAATAGCCCGCATAGTGAACGAAAGCAATGCCGACCTGCTGATAGTTGGCAGCCACGGACATAAGATGGTGAAAGACTGGATATTTGGTGAAACGATCAACTCAGTGCGCCATATAGTGAAGGTTCCGATATTTATTGCGAGGTAGAATGAGCCAGGAGAACGCATGTTCATAACCTGTGGATTACTTTTTAATTTATTGGTCATGCAGGCCTCCGTTTATTGTCCCTTCCATATATCCTGATTATTTTGCAACAAAATATAATGAATGTCCTTTACCGAAAGGAGTTTTGCGCTTGCTCTTGCATTTTTTGCATTGATGCTCGGCGCCTGTAGCACTAATAAGAGGATAGCTTACTTTAAGGACGTTTCAGATACTGTATATGCAAATCCACAAGCAATAGCCATGGGGCGTGCTTCGGACCTGCGCATACAGGCCGATGACATTCTCCAGGTCACCATCCAGAGTATCGATCCCGAACTCAATAACATCATGGGCGCTAATAGTGCCTCGGAGCTCGCCCGTTCATCCAATGCAGCTTCAATACCAACAGTGCCGACTGATAATATTCCGGGCTTCCGTGTAGATAAGACCGGCCATATAGAACTGCCGATGGCAGGAAAGATAAAAGTGGACGGCCTGACTACGGCTGAGGTAAGGGAACTGATCAAAACTAAGGCAACCACCTACTACAAGAACCCCGTAGTGAATGTGCGCCTGGCCAACTTCCGGGTAACGGTGCTGGGTGAAGTACTTCGCCCCGGAACATATACTGTATCAAATGAGAATATCACCTTGCTGGATGCAATAGGCATGGCGGGCGACCTTACGATATACGGAAAGAGAGAGAACGTATTGCTGATACGCAAAGAAGACGGTCAGCTCAAGTATTTGCGTTTCGATCTTAATTCATCCAGTACTTTCAGATCACCTTATTTCATATTGCACCAGGGCGATGTCATTTATGTAGAACCCAACAAGTCGAAAGTTGCTTCTACCGATGTGGCCAAACTCCGCAGCTATTCACTGATAGCTACGGGTATATCGCTGCTGATAGTAATACTAAGCAGGGTGAATTTTTAACGGTGAGGGCAACTTCACGGAGAGATCATATAGAGCGCTATTATGGCAACAAGAAAAAAGCAGCCCGATATCGCCAGGGGAGTGGAAGAGAATAATGTTCAGCGATTACTGGGCAAGGTATTGAGTAACTGGCCAATCTTCGCCGGCTGCCTTGCTGTCTCCCTGGCTTGTGCCTTCCTTTACC
>CAMPKR010000059.1 GCA_946887345.1 uncultured Bacteroidota bacterium
TGAATGCTTGACGAAAATGGAACCGTGATGATATTTTTCAATAATACGTCGAGACAGAGACAAACCGAGCCCCCAGCCTCTTTTCTTTGTGGTAAACCCTGGATGGAATATCTTCTTCACTTGGTGAGCGGGAATACCTTTACCGGAATCCTTTACGTCAATCCATACCTGGTGCGGATGATTGCTGACGTAAATACTAATACTCCCCTTCTCGTGCATAGCGTCAAGGGCATTTCGTATAAGGTTTTCTATCACCCAATCGAAAAGCGGCCCGCTCATATTTACCCTGATATCATCTTCCTTCGAAAACAAGGTTATCTCTATCTTGGACGGAGCTCTTTTCTGCATGTAGTCAACCATATCGGAGAGACGCACTACCAGGTTCTCTTCTTCCAGTTTGGGTACACTACCCACTTTCCCAAAGCGATCGGCAACAAGCTTCAACCTGTCTACATCCTTTTCCATTTCCGCCACAGCCTCCTTATTCTGCTCATGCTCTTTGAGTAATTCTATCCACCCAACCAGCGAGCTAAGCGGAGTACCTAACTGGTGAGCCGTTTCCTTTGACAGGCCCACCCAAACCTGGTTTTGTATAGAGCGATGTGCGATGCTAAGTGCAATCAATACGACAACAAGGAAAAGTATGATGATCGTAAGTTGCACATAAGGGAAAAGCCTGAGTTGCCTGAGAAGATACGAGTCGCCATAGTATATATGATTTTCTCCCGATCCGAAGCTTGAAATAAGAGGTGGATGTTCATCTCCAAACTTTTCCAGCTTGTCTTTAAGTAGTGCGTTGCCATTCTTGATCCCCGAAGTATCTATGTTGATAAACTGGCTGATGTTTCCCTTATCGTCGGTTATTATCAACGGCGTAGTTGTATTGTTTGTAACTACTTCAAGGGCAAATGACACATCCGCTTCAGAACCTGTATTTAATGCCTTAAGAGCCTTTATTAGCAATTCAGCACGATTCTTCTCTTCCAGGCTCAGATTGCGGGCAAGCTGGTTAGTATAATACAGTGTGGCCGTGACGATGACGAGCGCAACAAGTATTAAATATGTTTTCCAATTAATATATTGCCGCATAATTACTAACGCTACACAAACGACAGTGCTGTAAAAATATTATGATTTTGGTCTAAAACTATTATTTTTGTCAGCGCAAATTCATCCTTAAGGGCATGCAACATCAAAATCAGTCAACACACGTAGATAATCCTGCAGACATAGAGCTTAATAAGCCTTCTAAATCACGCTTTTTGTTCGTTTTGTTCTTCTTAGGCTTTTTCATCTTCTCTTGGGCTGGCTGCTACAATCTCTGGACGCATAAGTACCAAAGCAACGAGAATGTAGAAGTTCCTGAAAATACGCTTTACGAACCTAAGTATAAATAATCATTTGCTACTCAAGCAATGATTAACTGTGCCCAAGATACCGCCGTTGTTGTTCTTAGCTATAATGGCAAAAAGTGGCACGAGCTTTTTCTCCCCTTAATTGTTGCTGAGGCAGCCTCCGGCTACGAGGTTATTGTTGTAGATAATGCATCTACAGATGATACTCTTCAATATGTAAAAGACAATTTCCCTACTGTAAGGACATTGCAGATAGGAACAAACTATGGTTTTGCGTCCGGCTATGCAGATGCCCTGAAGCTGATTCAGGCGAAATATTACATTCTTCTTAGTTCCGATTTTGAAGTAACCGAAGGCTGGTATCCTCCTCTTTACAATGCTATGCAGCGCTACCAGGGCCTGGCAGCCTGTCAACCCAAGATTCGCTATTGGAGGGATAGGGAGTATTTTGAATACGCAGGCGCTGCAGGAGGCTTTAAGGATAAGTGGGGCTACTTGTTCTGTCGTGGTCGCCTATTTCATACTATTGAAAAGGACCACGGTCAGTACAATGATGACATTGAGATATTTTGGGCATCTGGCGGCTGCTTGATGGTGCGCGCAGACCTTTATCACAAGGTAGGCGGACTGGATGATGAGTTTTACGCCCATATGGAAGAAGTAGACCTGTGCTGGCGGCTGAAGAATGCCGGCTATAAGATTGGATATGTCGCTGGATCAACTGTCTATCACGTAGGCGGCAGCGTTATAAGCTATGGCAGTCCACAGAAGTTATTTTATAATTTCCGAAATAACCTGATTCTGCTACTGAAAAATGAAAGGTCAAGCACTTTGCTATGGCTGTTCCCTCTGCGTTTCATCCTCGACGGGGTAGCGGGCCTGCAAATGCTACTCCAGGGAAAGTTTAAAGAAACCTACACTATCGTAAAAGCACACTTTAGTTTTTACAGCAGGGCCGGGATGTGGATGAAACGCAGAAAGGCTTGCAAAAAACTCGTCTCTCACCGCGATGAGGGTGGCATCTACAAGAAAAGCATTGTCTGGCAGTATTTTGCCTTACGCAATAAGACCTTTGATAAGCTTCGCTGGCAGCCCAAACGCTTAAGTTAGGCCATTTTACCGACCATATAAGGCCGTTTACCGACCTCTGCCAAGACTCTGCCTAAAGACATTTCCCTTATGCCCTGCGGCGCTATACCTTTACATAAAATTGATCGAAATGAGAGATAACTGGAATAGACCTTACAGGCGACACAGGGCAGGCGATAAAGCTGTTTTCGGTATTATTGTAGTGGTGCTCGGTATAGTGCTGATGATGCGCACCCTGGATATTGTGCCCTACTTCCGCCTGCACCACCTTTGGCCATTTATACTAATATTGATAGGCATTGCCATTGGTATACGTAACCGCTTTACTAATGCCGGTTCCTGGGTATTGATATTTGTAGGTTCTATCAATGCCATTCCGCGAATGGAAATATGGGATGGTCACTATACCAACGAACTGATAGGGCCGACCGCCCTGATAGTTTTGGGCTGTTACATCCTCTTTCGCTCGCGAAAAAAAAAATACTTTATCGAAAGAATGAATTCCATCACCAACAATGAGAATATGTTAAATATTGATGTAACGTTCGGCGGCAGAAAGGAGATAGTCACTTCAAAAGATTTCAAAGGGGGAACCATTAGCGCCACCTTTGCGGGAGCAGAAGTAAACCTGATGCAGGCAGATTCAACTACTCAGCCTATGACACTGGATGTGAGAGTAGCCTTTGGAGGAGTAGAGCTGATTGTGCCTTCGCATTGGGAAATTCAAAACAACATTACTCCTGCTTTTGGCAGTGTAGAAGATCACCGCATCATAAGAACACCTAATAGTGGTGAGGAGAAAAAAGTTTTGGCACTCAGAGGTTCCTGCTCCTTTGGCAGCATTGAAATAAAATCTTATTAATCACCATGCCCGCTGAACACCAGCGGGTATCTTTTATACCGAAATGAAAACATTCGTAGTCCAGCTGATTTATCGCATAGATTGTGAAGATGTAAAGACAGAGCAATATGAAGAGCAATGGCGCCTCATATTTGCCGAAGATCCGGATGCAGCATTGAACAATGCGCAAAAGGTTGCAGCTGACGAAGAATGTATTTTCGTGGACAGGCATGGAAGAACCATTGCCTGGAAATTAATAGCCGTAAAAGACTTACAGGAAATCACGCCCGAAAACGGGGTCTTGCTTGCGTCTGCTGTTCGCGAAGCAGGCCCTGTTGCAGATCCTATCTGGAAAATCTAAAAGCAAATTGGCAATAGCAAAGAAGAATATTGGCTGGATACTACCGCTCACCGGACTCACCTCGATGGGGCTCCATATTTTGCTGCTACATAACCTAACCGGTCTGGCTTGGGAGGTCACTATGATAGAAGGTGCGGTTAATTCCGTCCTTATTATTTTGGGCATCTGGCTTATCGTTCTTTTTATTAAAAACTACCCTACCCAGGTAGGAGCGATAGTGTATGGCACCATCATTGCAACTGCTCTGTCCATACTTATTACCTATACTGCAGAAAAAGGCCTTGCATGGTGGTACGCCAAACAGGTTGACTACCAGGCATGGCTAAAGCGGTCGCAGGTATCTAAGTACATAATTGCCTGGCTCATTTTTGTATGGGTGGCAACTTGCACGGTGATCAAGAAGCGTGGAGATAGCCTGGAGGATAAGTTTGTAAAGTACACTGATGCTGCCAACCTTCTCCGTGATGCAGAGCTCTTTAAACTACGTCAGCAACTGCAACCACATTTTTTGTATAACAGCCTGAACTCCATCAGTGCCTTGGTGATGATTCAACCAGACAAAGCGCAGGAAATGATAGGCAAACTTTCAGATTTCCTGCGCAGCTCCGTGAAACGCGAAGCAGAGGACCGTTTACCTGTAAATGAAGAACTGGTATTTATCGAAGCTTATCTTTCTATAGAGGCGGTGCGCTTCGGAGACAGGTTGGATGTGGATTTTGCTGTTGCTGAAATAGACAGAGCCACTATCCCGCCCTTCCTGCTGCAGCCGCTACTTGAAAATGCCATTAAATTTGGGCTGTACGGAAAAACCGGTAACGTAAATATACGTGTCAGTATAAAGCTGGAAAACGAAATGCTAAATATCAGTATTTCAAATCCATATGATCCGGAGACGAATCCACCTAAAGGAACTGGCTTTGGGATACAAGGCATACGCCGCAGGCTTGAACTGCTTTATGCCCGAACCGACCTCCTGGAAGTGAAGCAGGAAGACAACATTTTTATAACAACATTAAAGATACCTCAATCAAATGCATAAGGTAATACTGATAGACGACGAACCACTGGCAAGGCAACTGGTAAAAGCATTGCTTCAATCACACACCGACTTCCAGGTAATAGCTGAGCGCGGGGACGGTTTTGAAGGTTTTAAAGCAATACAGGAACAGGAGCCAGACCTTATCTTCCTGGACGTGCAAATGCCCCGGCTGAATGGATTTGAAATGCTGGAACTGATAGAGAATCCACCATCAGTGATCTTTACTACGGCTTTTGACGAGTATGCTATGAAAGCCTTTGAGGCTCACGCGGTAGACTACTTGCTAAAGCCTATAACCAGGGAGCGTTTTGACAAAGCCTTGTTCAAATGGAAACAACAAGCGGGAACCGCTACTAAAAAGCCGCAATTACAGGACCTGGCAGCTGAAAAAGTGTATGAAGGCTACCAACACAGAATAGTAGTGAAAGATAACGGGCTCATACGCATTATACCATCGCACGAAATACATTATATAGAAGCCAGCGACGACTACATAAAGATACATACCAAAGACGGTTATTATCTTAAAAAAGCCACACTGGGCAGTATTGAGAATAGTCTTGACCCCCAGCAGTTTGTTCGGGTGCACCGGTCTTACATCATACCTGTTTCGCAGCTAGTGCGAATAGAGCCTTACGAAAAAGAAAGCCACATTGCTTTGCTGCAATGTGGTGCTAAAGTATCTGTAAGTAAAAGCGGTATGAGTAAACTAAAAGAGCTACTCGGTTGGTGAGTTGTCGTCACCACCAATCGACCTCGCTTTTCTATCCAACAGGTATCTTACAAAAAGGTAGCCACCGAATGCGCAAGCCAGTACAAACCAGTCGTTCCAGGCAGTGAGTTTTATTTCGCCACTCCTCACCTTTTCAAGCATTTGCTCCTGCGAAAGGGCTCCGAAATCCCTCATCCATACTATCGCTATTACCAAAGCAGCGATGAATATCCCTACAAAAACGGCTAGGATGGTAGATAACACCCAGGGCATGGGGTTCAAAGACTTTACCCTGGCGCGGAACGCAATATTTATGCAGAAGAATGTAAGCAGGAAGATGAATAGCACAGCCTAAAGGTTCTTCATGAATTCAGAAACACTTTCCATCACGTGGCTTATCTGCGCGTCATTCAGGCCATGATGACATGCGAGCAACATACCACCGCGCATTACCTTGTCAGCCTCAGGATATCCGCCCTTAGCAGCCTTATGCGGCTGGTGCTTGAAGCCAGGCTGGCGAAGTATGTTCCCGGTAAACACCGTACGTGTCTGAATGTTCCTCGTCTCCAGGAATATCTGCATATCGCGACGAAGAAACGGAGCTGTCTCGCGAAGTGTGGTAGCAAAAGCCAGCCAACCTGTACGTGAATCAGGCAACTGCTTCGGCAGTATGAAGAACTCCTCCCACTGGCTGAAGAATTCGCGCATGCGGGCATAGTTAGAAGTCCGGTCATCAATGTTCTTGGCAAGATTGTCCAGTTGAACAAGGCCGAAGGCGGCACCCAATTCTGACGGTTCTATATTATAGCCCGGCTCCTCAAACACAAATTTTGCATCGTAAGGAATACCTTCTATCTCGACGTTAAAGCGGTTTTCTATCTTTTCTGATTCTACAAAGAGTGACGAGCTACGCCCCCAACTGCGAAGAAGACGGCCACGGTCGTAGAAGGCTTCAGTATTCACGCAAAGCATTCCACCATTGCCGGCACAGTTGATAATATGCGAACCATAAAAACTCGTAGTGCTCATATCAGTAAAGCGACCCGAGGAAGCACCTCCGATTTCAGCGCCCAGTGTGTCAGCCGAATCTTCCAATACAAAAATACCATGCTTGTCAGCTATCTCACGGAGTACTTTCCAATCTGGCAGGTTGCCTATCAGGTTGGGGATGACCATTGCCTTTGTTTTAGGCGTGATCATCTCAGCCACTTTATTTACGTCTACATTATAAGTTCCCTCTTCCACGTCTATAAAAGCAGGAACCCAGCCTTTCTTAATGAGTGGAGCTACGGTAGTGGAAAAAGTAAGTGCAGGCGTAAGGATTTCAGAACCGGGCTCAAAATTCATCAGATCTCCAGCCAGGTACAGTGCCGATGAGCCACTGTTCACCATAATACCGTACTTCTTTGCATAAAGGGCAGCAACGCGCTGTTCCATTTCACGAACGTGCTTACCCATTTGAGTAGATGTATTCAGCACATTCATTACCGCTTCTTTCTCTGCTTCACCATATACGGCTTTACCGTAGGGCACGTGTATGTAGTCTGTTTGTAGCATTTCTAAGGATTAGAATGCGAATGTAAACAGATAGCGGGAATTTAAAAAGTTAATGAATGTGAATTGCAAGGCGCTTCACATGAGAAATAATACTATTTTTTCTTAATGTTCATAGTACGTTTCTTCTGCCTTATCTCGAACTGAATATCCTTCACGTTATTATTAACCATATCAGCGTGCAGGGCATTTTCTACCGGCCTGAAGTTTTCGTCGAAGGCTGCCTCAGAAAGGCTCACGGTGTAGTTCCCTGCGGGTACATTCAGATAAAACTCGCCGCCTTCATCTGTAATAGTTGAATACTCCACGCCATTTTCGTCTTTGGCTATCACCTTTATGCGCTCTAATGAGAACTTCAGATTGGATGTGGAGTCGAGTACCAGCCTTAGCCGCCCCTGTAATACGCGGCTCACTTTATATGGCACAGGAAATATGTTGCTGCCGGAAACATTAACTTCTTGTCTTACCCCGTTGCTTGGTGCCCAGCCTCTCAGCTTGCTTGTGAAACCGAAGTCTAGCTTATAGGTACCCTTATCTGCATTTCTCAATTCCACAATGCCCTTCTCGTTAGAAACAAACATTTGCTCGCCAAGCGATAATGTTTGTCCTACCACTGCCTGTTCATCTCCATCCATCACTCCGTTACCATTCCCATCTGTAAAAAGCTGCAGCTTCACGGTATGGTATTTCCTTATAGGCAGAAATGGTGCGTTCAGCCTTACACGCAGAGAAGCGTTAAAAAATGTTTGCGAACCGGAACCGTTAAATGGCACTATACCTGACATTGTGAAATCAAATCCACGACGGGGATTGGAATAGATTATATTCAGCAGTGCATTTGTTGTCTTGACATCTCCGGGTTTACTAACGGAATAGTTGTATTGACCGCGCAATCCAAGAGTCTTCTTAAATAGACTTACATCTACAAAAGGACTAACATAAACACGTTCTATATCTGTTTTACCTTCAAGGTAAGCCAGGTATTCATGATAATAGAATGGCCCTTTATCATATCTGAAAGTCGCCCCCACATTGTACACCTGTACTGTGCCCTGCGTACTAAAAATCGTCGCCCGATCTCTAGGATCACCTCCCAGCACGGAATTGTAACCAAAGCTGGAATTGGTATTGATATAAAAATTTCTTCCTAAGAAAACTGCAGTAGTCAGGTTAAGGTAATCGTACGAAATAGTCTCTTTAAAATCTCCTGACTGAACCTGCCTTTGGCTACCGGCAGACAGGGTAATGTTACTCACCTTTGTGTTCCAGCCGGTACGCACACCGTAGTTATTTGTACGAAGATTAAAGATATTAGTAAACAACAGGCTGTCGAAGAAATAATTCTGCTTCCTGAAGTTGTATTCGTAGAATGCGCCGAGAAATAGCTTTTTATAGAGCCACCTCACGTCGTGCGTCTGCACTCTTTGACCTTTGTATATACCCGGGTAGTTATCGCTATTGTAATTGATTACTGATAGTACGTTTACATTTTTGCTTGTCCATT
This sequence comes from uncultured Bacteroidota bacterium, assembly GCA_946887345.1. The sequence continues at coordinate 8,456 of CAMPKR010000059.1, forward strand.
GAAAATCGTAACCCAGTGAACTACCCATTATCATACCCGGTGCCCCCGCTGCAAGGGTTCCTGTACTTTGCTCCATGCCTACACCGGTCTTGAAACGGGCGCGCGCGTTCGACCCTAATGACACTTCCATGTCCTGGCTTACAACGTGCGCATTCACCTTAGCTACATTGTCAAGGCTTGAATTATAGTTTTCTTTCAGCTTTATGTTGTCTGTGAGCATATACACAAGGTGAGCACCGAAAACCTTGGTGTCTCCTACCCTGCTCTTCAACATACCGAATACATCTACCGAATTAGCATTGTCTTTCCAGTTATAAGCTACCTTACCTCCATATCCGTCTATCGCAAAATCACTTAGCTCGGATATGTTTCCGCCTTTCACATGCAGGTGCTTGCCATGGTATTCACCTCTCATTATCTGGTTGTCCACCCTCTGGCCTATAGAATAAGTATTGCTGCGGTATTCCAGGGAAACCTTATCGTTCTCAGTCAGGTCCACACTACCATAAACAGCGCCATAGTATTGTGCCGGGGTGCCTTCCTGGTAGTTGGTCCCAGCCTCCAGTTGCAGGGGCATATTCAGGTAGGCCGAAGCGTGCTGCTTCAAACTATAGCCCACCTTGGATATCATTTGGGCAAGATTAAATAAGTCTACGCTATCTTTTACCGTTATTCTTATTTCCTGCTTGGTAAGCATTGACCATTCTTTATCAGTGATCATGATCGGCAGACGGTGAACCGTATCGCCGCCAGGCTTTAAGGAAATATTCACCTTCTCATCAAGTTGTAGAAACTCGTTTTTATATGTTACTTCATAATTGGAAACCGTGTTCCCGGAGTTTTTTATATATACAGGTACCTGGACATTTTTCTGGTGACCGGTCATTACTAGGTTGGAATTGGGTAAGCTGGTCCTGAATTTATTGAACTCCTTTACCTTCACGTAAAAGTAATCATAACGCGCCTCAGCACTATTGTTCAGGCGATATTCAACCTTTATTTGCTGCCAGCTGGCATCAGTATTGTTGCCTTGAGGCAAAATCCTTATCGGTATAATAGTATTTTCACTAGCCTTCAGATCAATGTTAATCAGCGGCTGAGTTATCAACTGCCAGCCCTTGGGTGCAGTAATAGAAACCGTAATAGCCAGCTTATCGGAAGTAGTATTGTTAAGGGTAAGATTATTAAACAGGAAGTCCTTGTTCGAACTCGCCACCAGGGAGTCGCTCATTACGCGCGACGTGAATGCAGTCTTTATTACTTGCGCATTTATTCCATTGCTAAAGGCAAAGAATACACACAGTAAATAAAAAACTCCTCTCTCTCTCTTATGTTGTGTCTGGCTTTTCATGCCGTTTACATTATCGTTTGCCTTGCAAGCTCTAATGCATTGGTTGTCTTGTCTTTATCCTCTTAAAAGACTTGTAAATATATATTATGTTTTCAATAAATTTTAAAAGGGGCAAGTGCCTGAGCAGATGCCCCTTTCTATCTGTAAGTGTTACATCAGGTGTTTGAGCATTACCTCCATGTTATATTCCATGGCTTTGTTCATGTCTTCAAGTTCATGGAGATCATGCGCGCAGGAATGGTCACTCAGGAGATCAAGGCCATGTTCTACTTGCCCCAGGTATGCATCATAAGAGACCTGGTCACGATATTTATGATCATAAATATCCTTCGCTATATCTAGTTCCATATCCTCTCAGTTTTTGTGTTAGCAATTACTGCTGTGTGGCAGTATATACAACTGAAGTAGTATAGGTACCTGCGGGATATGTAAAGCCCGGCTCCGCCTTGTACTGTATAGAGAACAGCTGGTTAGAACCGTACGTACCGCTCGTTATCAGGTCTTGATCGGCATCCGTCAGCGTGGCATACGATGATGTAGAGAAAGGTGAAGCAACACTACCGCCGGTAGAGTTAGCAGTAACCATCAGTTTCAGAACACCACTCACTGGCATTGTAGTACCCGTAGTGTAAGAACCAGTGTAAGTAAAATTGGTAGCATTCGATTTAACAGCCACATCGAAAGCCAGGTTCGACTGAACTTTCAGCTGCTGTGCAGTAGAGGTTACACCGTTGGCGTAATCAG
>CAMPKR010000060.1 GCA_946887345.1 uncultured Bacteroidota bacterium
CCATATCACAGAAAGACTTTCGGGATCTGCAAGGAAATGGAACAGGAATTGGAATTTGAATAATTTTTCCCCTTACCGCCATTTTCCCCGGGCTTTTATCCTATCCAGCAGTTTTTCAATTTTTGTTTAGCTTTTTTGAATTTTTTTAGACCTTTTTTGTAAAAAAATTATCCACAAATAGGGAACAGGTATTCGCATTAAATATTCAATACATAGAAAAAATGCCGGTTATTTGCCGGCATCTCCCTAAAATTTTATGAATAAATTACTCCGGCACCACCAGCCTGAATCCGTTACCGTGAATGTTCACGATTTCTACCGAGCTGTCTTCCTTTAGATATTTACGCAGCTTAGCGATATATACGTCCATGCTGCGGCCATTGAAGTAAGTGTCGCTACCCCAGATGCGCTTTAGGGCGGCATCGCGTGGCAACAGGTCGTTCTTATATTCGCAAAGCATAAGCAGCAACTCATTTTCCTTAGGGGAAAGTGTCTGAGACTGACCATTCTGCTCTAACGTACGCAGCTTGCTATTGAAATGATAGGAACCAATGGTAAATTCAATCTGGGAATGCTGCTTTTCCTGGAGCTCCTGGTTGCGTTTTAAAACTGCTTTTATCTTGAGCAACAATACTTCGCTGTCAAATGGCTTAGTGATATAATCATCAGCACCCAGTTTGTAGCCCGTGAGGATATCCTCCTTCATGCTCTTTGCTGAGAGAAAGAAAAGCGGAACATCCGGATCTACATTGCGAATTTCTTCTGCCAGTGTGAAGCCATCCATATTAGGCATCATCACGTCGAGCAGACAAATGTCAAATTTTTCTCTGCGGAAAGCAGCCAAACCTAAAATACCATCGCGCGCAAGCTCTACAACAAAATCGTTCAACTCAAGGTAATTCTTCAATACTTGTCCGAAGTTGGTATCATCTTCTACAAGCAATACTTTAAATTTTTCTTTTTCCATACTACGTGTGGTATATATATTATGCCAAATATAATAACCTTATTCCGTAATCAAGAAATATTTTAAAAACGTGGACAGCCTAAGGTCTTGCGATTCACTGAGCTGGATGGATATACGCCCATATAGATCAATGAAAACTCCAGCGCACCTTTGGCATTATTATACGGAGCCAGCTTTGAAAGAGTGTGGTCATAATTCGCCATAAATTGGAGGTCGCGCCATGCCAAACCCATTACACCAACCACTGCATCGCCGAGCCTATGATAGCCACCAAGTATCAGTTGGGTCGGACTTGACTTGCCGGGCTCGATATTGAAACGGAAAAGTGAACCATAAATCAGTTCAAATGCATCCTTCTGATTGGCGTAATAAACGGAAGGATTGATAATCACATTCGAGCTGAGCTTAGCAACCAGGTCTATATTGGCAGTAGGACGAAGACCTACTTCATTAGTGCCGGTGCTGTAAAAAGTTTCTTTCGGTTGATTCACGTTTGCAGCTCCGCCACTAAACTTCAGGAAGATAACATCGGAGAAATAAGAATAGCTCAGCCCGGCCGCAACAGTTGCGTAGTTGGTTTTAATAATACCCCTGTTGGGCTCACCGCTGGGATTATTAACATTGAAAGTTTCACCGTTCCACTGAAAATCGTAAGACAGCTTGTCGTAGTTGATGCTACGCTGTACATAGCCGCCGGAGGCTCCTAAAGAGATAATGCTATTATCGCCTGCCTGTAGGTGGTAAGCGAAAGAAAGATCGCCGCGGGTAAGGCCGAGCTGACCATCACCGGCTCTGTCTGTAAAAATTGCGGCTCCCAGCCCGAAACAATTGAACTTTTCCTCGCTCTTTATCAACTGCATATCTGAGTAGAGTGAAAAAGTGCTATATGGAACCGGCACACTAGCCCACTGGCTTCTATAGTTGCTTCCTATCCTGTAATCATGCTCCGGCAACAAGGCAGTATTAGCCGGATTCATTAGTAGGGGCGCGTTATAATATTGAGAAAAGTGCATGCTCTGCGCGGAAACCAACACAGGAAGTCCTGCAAAAGCGAATAGTAGGTATATGAGAGTCTTTTTCATGGGGATCATCTGATTAGAGTTATGTTTCCTTTGTCTTCGTATTTATTACCGTCTATAAAGGTGGCGTTGAGCACATATGCGTATGCATCCATTTCCTGCTCTTTGCCGCGCAATTTGCCATCCCAGCCCTGGCTGCGAAGCGAGCCATCCGTACCGTCTGTTTCCAGCGTGCTGGTTTCAAATACCAGTTCACCCCAGCGGTTGAATATCTTAAGGTTGAGCGAGGCAATGGCTGCACCTCGTACATATAAGAAATCGTTGACCCCGTCACCGTTAGGACTAAATGCCGTGGGAATATCAATAATCGGCTTGATATCCACAGAAACAGAGCGACAGTAAACATCAGGACAGCTAGTTGGGCCACCGCCGCTTGCGCCTTCTATAGGATTAGAAACCGTAAGGCAAATATTGTAAGTGCCCTTCTTCACATACATATGTGGAACAGGATCCTTATCAGTAGTGGAAGTATTGTCACCAAAATCCCAATGATATGTCGTACTACTAATAGTCCCAGTTGAGGTATTGATGAATGTCACCGGCTTGTTACGTTGGTGAGGATTAGGGGTAAAATCGAAACTTGCATCAGGCAGAGGAACTATCCTTATATTGACAATTGGTGAGGTGTCCGACTGATTGCACGTGACAGGGTTACTTGCAATCACATAGGCGGTATACACGCCAGCTGAATCGAACTGGATGGTAGGATTTGTTGCAGAGCTGGTTGAACCGTCACTGAAAAACCACTGATATGTGGTTCCATTTATAGAAAGGTTCGGCATATTGACGACTCCCGCTCCAAGACACAGGGTGTCGCCTAAGGTTTCCGCTATAACCCGGGAATTGCTAAAATGTATAGGTAGACTTACGGAATCGAACGGATTACAGGCAGAGGTATCCAGCATTGTAAGTGTCACGATATAAGTACCTGTGTCAGGGAAAGAGTGCATCGGTGGATTAGGCCCCGTGTAAGTAGGACTGCCATCGCCAAAATTCCAGGTAAAGATCGTATAGAGTTGCGATCCGGGATTACCACTGAAAATAGAGTTATTTACAAATGTTGCCGTGTAGGGGTCGCAAGTGTCAATTTTTGTAAAGGCGAAATCAGCAGTAATACCGCCGCTATCAACAGTAATTGTGATGTAGTCGGTATCAACTGTCTGGTTGCATGCATTAGCATTCTCGGCGGCCAACATGATTGTATAGGTGCCTGCAGTATTGTAAGTATGAGGAGGAGGTACTGCCCCGCTAAAAGGCGCACTACCGTCACCAAAGTCCCAAACAAAGTTTGCGGCATTTAGTGAGCTGTTTGTAAATGTCACCGCAAACGGCGCACAGCCAAAGGTGTCACCTACTATTTCTGCATCTGCCTCTACAGGTAAGAAGTCAAAACGAATTTTCAGAGCAACAAGGTTACAATTAGTACTGGCATTAGTAGGACTCCAAACACCTGGAGTAGTAGGGAATGTAGTACCACCACAACCACCGCAGATAGCCTGATATACAACACCATTTCTGTCGAAGCGGCTGGTACCACCATCTACGTGCTCTCCGTTAGGATTGTTTTGCCCCTGGAAAGTGCCATAAAGTAGGTTGGTGATGTTCTTAGAAAAAACGATGAAGTAAAAATCGCTACCGTCTGTTGCAGATTGCGCTGCATCAGTAGTAATTGGCATACCCGTGCAATACCCGATGCTAGCCGGGAAGCTTGCATCTAGTCTTCCACCCCATCCCGATACATAAACATTTTCGCATGTGTCTACCAGGAAGGCCACCGGCGAAATATTAGTAACATTTGGGTTGCCCGAACCGAAAACCGTAGAATAAACATTAGTGCTTAGCTGATCATCGAGCTTTATTACAAACTGAGAAGAATTAGGGTTAGAATAAATAACGTTGTTTATGGGGAACTGGCCACCCAGGGATTGTCCCATAGCATATACAGAACCTGCTGCGTCGGTTTGGATACCGTAACATTGATCGTAGTTTGCAGTGCCGATCGAAGTAGCTCTTATGAGCGGATAAGCTCCACTATTCTGAAATTTAGCAATAAATCCATCGGCCGGACCACCTTGGTAGGATGGCCACAAAGTGCCACCACTAAAAGGGAAACCATTGCCTTGGGTACCTCCAGCTACGTAAAGGTTAGCCTGTGTTGGGTCTAACGCCAGCACGTAGGCTGCATCTTCCTGGGCACCGCCTAAATACGTGCTCCACATTAATGTTGTCAGGTCGGGGCTTAGCTTAAATACAACAGCATCCTGGGTACCTGACAAATTGTTTTGTGTAGCGTTCATCGTCGGGAAACCGGAAGTGCGGCTTGAGGCAGCAACATATATGTTGCCCTGATTGTCGAGGATCACCTCGCTACGGGCATCGTCACCGTAATTGTATTTCAGCTGGCCTAGTGTGAAGGCAGGGGCAACGAAGTTCACACCGTCATCACCCGGACCTCCCATAAAAGTAGATCCGAGTAATCCTGTCGCACCGGCATTCAGCTTGGTAACCACAATGTCTCCCGCACCGTTATGACTGTTATCATACGCATTGCCGCTGACAGGATAGTTTGCAGAATAACTTCTTCCCGCAATTACCAGGTTGTCATTCTGATCAACATACATACTATGCGGCGTTTCATTGTCGCTACCACCTATATAGGTGCCGTAGATACGATTAACGCCATCCGGTGAGAACTTTATGATACCCATATCGCAAGGATAAAGTGTACCTGATGAGCTGGTTCCCCCGCCGAACGTAACCTGGAAAGCTCCTGCAATTGTGGGAAAGCCCAGTCCACTTACCAGCCCGCCCGCATAAAAGTTACCAGCGGCATCATAAGTAGCGGTAAAGCCGAAATTATCCGCTGCAGAACCCGTAAACGTTGCAAAAACCACTGTGGGGTCTATCACCAGGGGTAGCGACCTGTCGTAGTCTTTCGGGAAGCTATACATCACCGTGCTCTTCTTCACCTTGTACTCACAGGCTATTTCTCTCTTTACTCCATTTACAATCTGGTAAGCATATGGCCTTTTTTCAATGGCATTACCGAGAGAAGTGCCGATAACCAAGTCCCCGTCCTTCACACTTAGCTTTTCAGCCCCATCAAAAGTCATTTGAATCATGTAGGGATTCGCACCGGCGGCAACAGTAAATTCATACTTCATGCTGCCATATTCGGATGCTATGTGCATGTCGATGCCGTCGTATAAACCGCGGTAATCTACTGATGTTGTGGGATGTATGCCTGTCTTCCAACGGGCAGGATCGCTTCCTAAAAAGTAATTGTAATAGGTCTCTAGTTCGTCACTATGAGAAACAGCTGCACGGTTGGCACCGTCAAACTTCACCTTATATGCGTGAAAGAAAAGAGTAGTTTCTTCCTTTAGCCTGCCATGATGAAAAGCTTCAAGTTTCCCTGCATTGTCGCCTTTACCAACCACATAAGTAAACCCGTACTGTTGCAAAAAAATATCCCCTGTAGCAGTATTGGATCTGTATATGAAGTCGCCGTCCCATTGACCCTTATTTTGGACAAACTCCACCCCTGAATTATTTGTAGGATGTGCCCAGGCCGATAGAGACAGGAAAAAGGCACTAAAAAGTGAAAAGTAATTTTTGATCATGATCCAGGAATTTCGGGCAGTATGAAGCGCATACTACCCCACTATAAATTTAGCACAAATAAGTATACTTAACAAAATATTTGCATCCGCCATATCTCTTTAAAGATCAAGCTATTATGAGGAGTTATTTCTGTCAATTAACCATAGGTTAAATGGCCTCAAAACTACTTTAGCAGAAAGAGGGATAGACGACAATATAGAAGACAGGTAAAAAACGCGAAACGAAAGGGGAGAAAAGGTCACTGAAGCTTAAATTTTAAGCTCCTTGCGGAGAAAAAGTTTAGTGGCGGCCTTTAGCTGATCACTTTATCAGCGCAACAGGTACTGGCAAATGCTTCCGGCTTCGCCTTAAAGGCAAAACCCATTCCCAGGATGTATCCCATGGCTTCGCGAAGAGCCTCGTTGGATTTAAACTGGGGATTAGTGTTGATGTCGGCGTGAACTTCCATATCAACGTCGTAACGGTTAAAAAGATCACAGAGCTCATAGGCTATCTCAATCGACCGTGCAACTTCAAGCAACATGCGCTCTTTTATCGTAAAGGGTTGCCTGGTTTTTTCGTTGCAGATATACATGAAGCCGCCATGTTTTTCTCTGAGGAAAACGATAACGGTCGCAAACTCGGTTTCATCGCCTCTTACCTGCGAATCGGTACCTATGCAGACTTTCAGCTTGTACCCTCCCTCTATTTGCTTAATTATCGTCTCCTCTACTGCTGTTTTTACCGGCTTTGCCAGCGGTTGCCCGCTAAATGTTCGCCATAACATATGCAATAGAATTTGAGTTTACTAAAGATAGTCATATTAATGTTATGCAAAGATCAGGCCGATATTAAGCTCATATGAAATACACATGTTATGAACATTGTTAAATAACAAGGCGCAGAATATCGATACGACCGTCAAGGCGCTTGTTGTAAATGAGGGAACGACCGTCCGCCGAAATAAATACGCGTGCGTCCTCCTCGCCGAAAGCAGCATAGGTCAGCTGCTGCTTATTGCTGCCTTCTGTATCTATTCGGAAAATGCAGAAGGGACCGTTTTGCATAGAGGAATAGTAAATCCATTTGCCATCCGGTCCGTAAACTGGCCAGCCATCACGAATGGAGGGATCCTTGGTGACGTTATCGGTAACGAACGTATTCATGTCCATGACGAAAACATCGTCGCCCCGTTCATCATTGCGGAGAAATGTAATTTGCTTCATATTGGGTGAATATCGTGCGCAGGTTTCATTTTGTTTGGTATTGGTAATGCGCTCGGTTTTTCCGTCAGCAAGAGTAAGCCGATAAATATCAAGAGAGCCATTTCCGCGGGTTGAGTTGAAGAGCAGGTATTTCCCATCGGGGCTGAAATAGGGATGAATATCGCGGGCAGGGTCGTTTGTAAGACGTTTTATGTTCTTGCCGCTTTTATCCATAAGGTAAATTTCCTCGTTGCCGTCTTTATCACTTACAAAAGCTATCCATTCGTTATCAGTACTCCAATCAGGGAAGTTACTATTGGCAACACCGTCTGTGAGCTGCCGGCTCTTCTTTGCAGCTATGTCGTATATCAGCAATTGCCAGCTGCCAGTCTTATTGGATTGGAACAAAACACTATTACCATCCTTTGATAGCCGCGGATATGCGCTTTCAACATTAGCTTCAGACACAACAATTTGCGGCCCCTTCTTCTGCGCACAGACATAGAGGGTATTCAACAAAAGAAAGAAAGTGATTGCGGCTTTCATACTAGGAGATGTTTTTTTCAATAACGGGTAATGGCAAGCGGCCAAATGCCAGAAAGGCTTTTCTAAAATCGCTCAGCGGCGATCCGGTGTGCTGTTGTTGCCACCGTTTCTGCATTTTGAATATTTGGGCGGCTCCCATTTTGTAGCTGAGTGCCTGGCAGGGCCAATTGGTGACGCGTGTTACTTCTCGCTCTGCTATATCATCCTGATTGGGAACGGCTTTTTTCCAGTAAGCCAGGGCTTTCTCTCGCGACCAGCCATAGTAGTGAATACCGACATCTAAAACCAGCCGTACGGAGCGAACAAGATCCCATTCCCATTTACCGAGATACATGTAAGGATCGGAATAAAGACCAACATCTTTGCCAAAATACTCTACATAGCAAGCCCAGCCTTCAAAATTCCCGGGATAAAAGAAAAGGTCTTGCAAACTGTTACTCTCGTGCTGAAGTGAGAATTGAAGATGATGACCCGGAATTGCTTCATGCATATAAAGCCACTCCATCGCGCGTTTATTGTAGCGTCCGTTGTAGAAATTGAATTGGAAAACATCTTTGCCGTAAGCATTGTCGGCACGATTGAGATAAATGCCAGGAGGCGTAAACGCGGTAGCTTCCGGCCATTCCATAGCAAAAATCAAAGGAACGTCTGAAGTGCCAATGAAGGCGCTCAGCTCTTGCCTCACCCATTTATCTATTTCTTCAAAGGAGGAAAGGAGCTGCTCCTTGTCCGTAATGAAAAAAGTTTCACTATTAAGGTGCATGTAAAAAGTCGCGCTATCCGAGAACCCAAGTTGTTCTTGGAGAGTCGCTATCTCACTTTTTACCTTCCTCACTTCCTGTTCGCCAAACGCCAGAACATCCTCAGGAGGCATGGATACCGTTGTAAATCTCTGAACAAACAATGGATACCATGTTGCTACATTATTAAGACCGGAAAGACCACCCTGCGGCATTTTCCGTCCTGTAGCCACCCATTCCCTTTCGAGCTTTATACGTTGTAGATTAAACGCGACTTCGTAGACAAGATGGTCGTACACGACCCGGTCAGGTATGCCTAGCGTAGCTCTTTTATATGCAGCCATACCTTCCTCATACTTTTTGAAAAAGGCTTCCTGTCTATCTAGTTTCTCAGCCCCGGGTATCGCCGTAAAATAGTCTCTATAGCCGTACCCTATTTCGGGGATGTGCAATTCCCGATAGCCGGCAACAAAGCTGAAAACAAAAGTCTGAAATGCAGGAACCGCGGCTTTGCCGGTTGTGGCAACTAAAAGCAAGACTATAAAAAATTGCTTTCTCATATCAGGAATTTGCTTTCAGCCATGTCAGTATTGTTTCCCCTACTTCGGGATTGTATTTGCCCGGGTTATTTAGAGCAGTACTAAAATCAGCTGCATAGTTCATACCATGATCGGCGTTATTTACAAGTGCAAGAGTAGCATTGCCTGAGTGCGTCTTGTTGATAGTTTCGGCGAGGATTTCGTGGTCCTCCAGTGCGGAAATAAAGTCGCTCTTGCCCCATACAAGGAGAGCCTTACCCGTGAATGGCTTCCACAGCGCCGGCAAATTGAGTGCATAGAGCTCGTCGTTGTATTTGCGGGAGCGAAGATCGAAGACGCTGAGATATTCGCCGCAGATCGCCTTTTTCTTTGCAGCTTCTTCGGTAGTCATTTTATTAATGAAATAATACGAAGCGCATTCGCAAGCGTCCTTGACATATGTGTCCGTTTCATCCATACTCCAATTGTAGGCTTCGCCGATTGTTCGCCGTGTCTTAAGAAGATACTCGATGAAATTGGAGCCAATGGTCCCGTATGCGACGATGCCTTTTACTGCCGTCTCCATAGCCACCAGGGGAGCCATAACTCCACCCATACTATGGCCTATAATATGAACATTTTCGGTCGACACATCTGGACGAAGTTTCAAATCCTTGATAGCCTGAACGTATACATCCTTTTCTTCCATAAAGCTGATCTCGCTGCATTTTTTGCTGAAACCGACCCCATCACCTATCCCCGGTTTTTCTACTCGCGCGACCAGGAATCCCGCCCTGGCTATCTTATTAAGAAGCTGTACTTCGCTGCTTGTACTGTCAAATGGCATATCCAGTGAATAGCAACCAATACCACCAATGAAAACAACAACCGGAAGTTTCGCACCCCCTTCAGGCTTAGTAATAATCACCCGTTGCAAGCCCGTAGCGGTTTTTACTTCTGAGTATTCCGTAATAATGCCGGCATACTTTTCAGAAGGATATGGCTTCATTGTTGATTTACCCTTTACTTTTTTCCTGTCTCGAACCAGTTCATAAGTAAATTCTGTCTCACGCTTCTGCGCAGCAACAATATTTATCGCTTCCTGCACATTACGAATCTGTTCGTTATTAATACTAAGCAGATTGTCACCTTTTTTGAAGCCTGCGGCTTCGGCGGTAGAACCGGGAACAGTACCATTGATAAGTACGCCATAATTCTCAGTTATGCCAATGAGCTTTTTTACGTCTTCGGTAATATTCTCCATCTGTATTCCCAGGAAACTGCGGCGTGGCAGGGGTTGGGCATCAGCAAAGAATGGCATGAGCAATAGCATGCCTGCAAGAATCTTCTTCATGTTTCTAAAGGTAGGCCTTCACCCGCGCGAGGCCTTCACCCTCTCGGGGTGATTTGCTTAAGGTGGTGGATCATGTGATCCACATAGTCGGTGATAACAAAGGAAAATGAAACAGGGTCGTAGTTTCCTATAAGGCAGGTAACACTGAGCTTTAAAGGATTTGCATGTGCGATAACATGTACCAGGAGCGTATTGTATGCAAACCAAAGATCAATCAAATCTTTGGTAGATACCCGTTGATAATTCTGAACCGAGACGCATAGATCTTGTTCGTAGGATGGTCCGATAAACGTGTCGTCTGCTAACTGTGCACGTACAAAACGCTGATGATTATTGGTTGCGCTATCTATGAGATG
>CAMPKR010000061.1 GCA_946887345.1 uncultured Bacteroidota bacterium
GGCTCGGTGGAGGCGCTGAGCGACTCACTACAAAAACTCTCTACTGAAGAAGTAGCTGTGAATGTAATACATAAAGGTGTTGGACAGATAACAGAGAGCGACGTGTCGCTGGCTACTGCATCCGACGCAATCATCATAGGCTTCCAGGTTCGTCCATCGCTGCAGGCTGCAAGGCTTGCGGAGCAGGAGAATATCGAAATCCGCACCTACTCTATCATCTACGATGCTATCGAAGAGATAAAGAGCGCTATGGAAGGCCTGTTGGAGCCGAAGATCGAGAAGAAAACTGTCTGCAATATAGAAGTACGCGAAGTGTACAAGATCGGCGGCGTAGGCACCATCGCAGGTTGCTATGTGCTGGATGGCAAGATGACACGCCAAACCAAGCTGAACCTCGTTCGCGATGGCATAGTAATATACAGCGGCGAACTTTCATCTTTGAAACGCTTCAAGGATGACGTGAAAGAGGTCAACGCGGGTTATGAGTGTGGTCTGATGATAAAGAACTACAACGACATTCGGGTAGCTGATATTATTGAAGGCTACGAAGAAGTCGAAGTAAAACGCACTTTGTAACGCAATTAAATAACTCTATAAACCGTTAACCTATCCTGGTTAACGGTTTGTTTTATAATTGACTGATCTGTAAGTTGAATAATACAAATGCTTGACAAACTTGAAGCAATAAAAGCCCGTTTTGATGAACTGGGTGTTGCATTGACCAATCCCGAAGTGGTGAGTGACAATAAACGATTTTCCCAGGTCAGTCGCGAGTACCGCAAACTGGAGAATATAGTTACAGCCTACAAGAAATACAGAGCATGCCTGGATGGTATTGAATTTGCTAAAGAAGTACTGGCGAACGAAAGCGACGAAGACCTGAGGGAACTGGCTAAAGATGACCTGGCCGTACAGGAAGAGCAAAAAGAAACCCTGGAGGCTGAGATAAGGCAACTGCTGATACCGAAAGATCCGCAGGATGAGAAAAATGCCATCCTGGAAATACGTGCAGGTACAGGTGGTGACGAAGCCAGCCTTTTTGCAGGTGAGCTGATGCGTATGTACATGCGCTACTGCGAAAGACGCAACTGGAAAGTGGCTACACTTACAGAAACTGAAGGCACCGTAGGTGGATATAAAGAAGTGCAACTGGAAGTAATAGGTGAAGATGTGTACGGAACGCTGAAGTTTGAAAGCGGCGTGCATCGTGTGCAGCGTGTACCGGCTACAGAAGCAAGCGGACGTGTACATACTTCAGCCGCTACCGTTGCGGTAATGCCTGAAGCAGAAGAGATAGATTTTGAGTTGAAGGACAGCGACCTGAAAATGGAAACTGCCCGTAGCGGTGGCGCGGGTGGACAGAACGTGAACAAGGTGGAAACTAAAGTAATACTCACGCACGTGCCTACAGGTACCGTAATTACCTGCCAGACTGAACGTACCCAGCTGGGTAACAGGGAAAAGGCAACCGAAATGATGCGTACCAAACTATATGAAGAGCAGGTGCGCAAACAGGAAGACGAAATATCGCGCAGGCGTAAAAGCCTGGTGAGTACGGGTGATAGGTCTGCCAAGATACGTACCTACAACTATCCGCAGGGACGTGTAACAGACCATCGAATCAACATGACGATCTATTCACTTGACGCTTTTATAAACGGTGATATACAGGAAATGCTGGACGCGCTGCAATTTGCGGAGAACGCAGAAAAGATGCAGGCAGGAGAAACAGTGATTTAAAAGGCTTTTTTAGGATATTGCAACATAAATCTTTAAGTTTAGATTCATTTAACTATTATATATAATGAGCAACCCTCGTTTTGACCTGGTAGATATAGTTCAGACCATCAGAAAACGTTTTCGCTTTGTGATCATTGCAACTTGCGTTGCTGCTATAATAGGCGTTATCTTCTATTTTGTAAAAGACAAAGAGTTCACTGCCAAAGCACAGTTTTTCGTTAGCAATCCCCTGATGTCCGACCGCAACACACTGTATGGTGGCGCTGACTCAAGGATGGACTACTTTGGCGACGAGGACGATGTAGACCGTGTACTGGCGCTTGCAGAATCGGATACCGTTATCATGAAAGTACTGGATCAATCGGGTCTTGCTCATGAAATGGATAAGGACCTGATAGATCCTAAGAATATAGACGACATGAAGAAGGTGTATATGAGTAACGTGAAGATAAAGCGTACTGAATACACCATGGTAGAAATACAATTCACTGATGAATCGCCTCAGCGGGCGGCAAGAGTAGCCAACACCATAGTAAAGGTAATAGAAGAGGCCTATCGCAGCTTCTACAACACGCGCCGCGCTAATATCTTTAGCTCGCTGAGCAAGAAATTTGCGGAACAGGACAGCGCCATACGCGTCATGACCGATACCCTGGCCAAACTGAGAGACAGATCTGGCATATATGACCTGGTAAGCCCAACGAGACTGAATATGGTAACGAGTGCGGTAAGCTCCAGGGGCGGAAATATAGGTATGGACCTGGAAGTGATCCAGAACATAGAAGCCTTGAAAGATGCCACGGTGATAGACCAGACGCGCATTGCGTCATTAATGCAGCAGTTTTCAACTGGCACCGGCAAAGATGACCTGGAACTACTACATGTAATATCTAATGCAAGACAACCGATAAGAGCCAAGGGGCCTAACGGGCTGATGACGCTCATCATAAGTTGTATGGTGGGTTTCTTTTTCAGTTGCATCTACGTTTTGCTATCCTCTTATTACAGGGTAATCATTTCTGTAGAACGCTGATGCCTCCGTTTCACCTCGATAATATATGGGGCAAGGCACTGGGCCTGGCAGTACTGGTGGGAAGCATCGGCCTTTTCGGCTGGACAGGTAACTACCTTTTCCTGGCAGTGCCTTTCATTTATCTTTTCTTGTTACTGGCCGGGCTGAACTTCAAGTTCGCGTACTGGATGCTACTGTTCACCATTCCTTTTTCGTTCCTCATATATATAGGACCGCTTTCTACCACCCTACCCGATGAGCCGATTATGTGGGCCTTCCTGCTGATTTTTACGTTGATGCTAGCAAGGAATCCTGCCATCTTGCCAGAGTGGTGGTGGCGCGATCCACTGGTGCTTGTTGTGGTTATGCAGTTCCTGTGGATGCTGGTGGCAGTAATATATTCCGAAGAGCTGGTGCTATCGATAAAATTCACCCTTGCCAAATGCTGGTTCCTGGTGTCGTTCTTCGTGATCCCTTTTTTCATATTTCGCGAGAAAAAAGACCTGAAGAGAGCTTTCCTGGTGCTCCTGGTCCCTATCCTGATCACCATGGTGATCATCATGATCCGCCATGGACTCGCAAATTTTAATTTTCGAAGAGTTGACCGCTCTATCAATCCGCTTTACTACAACCACGTAGAGTACTCGACAGTGCTTTCAATGTTTTTCCCCCTTCTGCTGGTAGCTTTGCTGCTCAACAAGGGCAGAACCGGCATAAAAATTCTCCTGGTAGCTATTATAGCATTCTTTCTCATAGCCATTTACCTGAGCTATGCCCGGGCAGCAATGCTGGCGGTCGTCTTTGCAGTTGCGGTGGGTATCAGCATAAGACTGCGTCTGGTGAATTTTATCATGCCCGTCTTTTACGCCGTAGTAATGCTGTTGATAGGCTATATGGTGCGAGACAATAAGTATATTGACTTCAGGCCCGACTTTCAGAAAACCTACATGCGCCGGGAGTTTACCGATCACATTATAGCCACCATAAAAGGACAGGACATGTCCTCAATGGAGAGACTATACCGGTGGATAGCCGGTGTACGAATGAGCAATGACAGACCTCTGACAGGCGTAGGACCTAATGCGTTTTACTATTACTACAAGCCCTATGCTGTTAGCTCTTTCCGGACGTACGTGAGCCGCAACGAGGAGCAATCAACAACCCACAACTATTTTCTCTACATGCTGGTAGAGCAGGGCTGGCCGGCAATGATATTATATGCAGTATTGCTGGTTGTCTTTTTTGCACAGGCGCAAAAAATATATCACCGCTTCAAAGACCGGTTCTATAAGCTATGCACCCTGGGTATTGCCATGATGTTCGCCGCAGGCTTTATAAATAATTTCTTCTCCGAACTACTGGAAACACATAAGGTAGGCTGCCTGTTCTTCCTCTCCGTAGCATTGCTGGTGATATTGAATAAGAAAAGTAAAGAAGAAGAAAAAGCCATTGCCGAAGGCGATACTACACCTGTGCTATAGCGGGCTCTATCCAGGCTTCATTATCTTTTAGAAGTTGTATCAGTTCAGCAACAGCCACCTCGCTGGGCACATTCCTTTTTACTACTTCCTTGCCTTTATATAAAGTGATCTTACCGGGACCACTGCCTACATAGCCAAAGTCAGCATCCGCCATTTCGCCGGGACCGTTTACGATGCAGCCCATGATGGCGATCTTTACCCCCTTCAGGTGACTGGTAGCAGAACGTATCAAAGCTGTTGTTTCCTGCAGATCAAACAGCGTGCGGCCACAGCTTGGGCAACTGATGTACTCTGTCTTGCTGATGCGCGTGCGCGCCGCCTGCAATACAGAGAAGGCTGTATTGTTCAGAAATTGTTCACTATTCTTTACTTCAAGATAGGTGCGTCCGCTCACTTTGGCAATTTGCAGACGGCTCACATCATTGCTCAGCCAGATACCATCACCCATGCCTTCGAGGAACAAACCACCCGCCTCTGTAGCCAGGTGTATTAGTTGCTCATCAACCGTGCTGTCCGCAGATGCAACTCTCAGAATAACCGGGCAGTTCACCCCCTGCTCCATCACTTCTATTATAAAACGTCTGACCGAAGGCAATGCATGCTCATTAGAACTACCAATGCAAAGCACTACATTATTATCGCTCTTTGCTTTCGCAATAAGCTGTGCTAAATCACTCCAGTCACCATTAGCATTTACAGAAACAAAATGAAGTGCATTTATTGGGTCTCCGTTTAGGTATGTCTTAACATCAAGCAGCGGATGACACTTCACCTTATCAATGGTTAATTTCCACACCGGCAGATCACAAATAACCTGCAAGGTTCCCGGCAGCGCAAAGTCTATTGCCTTGCTACCAGTATAAATATAATCAGCAGCCGCATCACTGATGTTCCACTTATCGCTGGCTACATCATAGCTATAGCCTATCGCTTTCAGATCTTCGGGAGCGATATACTCAGCTTTACTGTAGTCGGCAACCACTACAGGCACATGATGCCCGCCTATATTCTGTATTTCTGCTGCTTCGCGTCTTTTATACTCAAAAGGACTGTAAGGCAAGGAGGCAGATTCCTTTTCACTCAGCGGTTGAATAGGAGCATGTCCGGAGCGCTCGCTGTAGCGTTTCACTATATCACGGCACACCGGTATCTCAAATTCAGGGTCTTCAGTCAGCGATACACGGATAGTATCGCCTATCCCATCTTCCAGCAGTGTCCCGATACCTATAGCGCTTTTGATGCGGCCATCTTCGCCGTCGCCCGCTTCTGTTACACCCAGGTGCAGCGGGTAGCATTCGTTGAACTCCTCATCCATCTTCTGCACCAGCAAACGATACGCCTGCACCATCACCAGCGGGTTGCTCGATTTCATACTTAGTATGATCTGATGGTAATTTTCATCGCGGGCAATACGCAAAAACTCCATGGCGCTTTCCACCATACCAATGGCAGTATCACCATAGCGGCTCATAATACGGTCGCTGAGTGAACCATGATTGGTACCAATACGCATGGCAGTGCCATACTCCTTACAGATACGAACCAGCGGCGTGAACCGCTCGCGGATGCGCTCTATTTCTTCCTGGTATTGGGCATCAGTATATTCTAAGAGATCAAACTTTTTCTTATCAACATAGTTGCCGGGGTTCACACGTACTTTCTCCACTATTCGTGCGGCTATCTCGGCAGCATTGGGAGTGAAGTGTATATCCGCAACTAGGGGCGTGTTATAACCCAGTCGCCTCAGCTCGTTTTTAATGTTCTGCAGGTTCTCTGCCTCTTTCTTGCTGGGGGCTGTGATACGTACCAGTTCAGCGCCTGCTTCTATGCAGCGGATGGTTTGGGCTACGGTGGCGGCAGTGTCCATCGTATCGGTGGTGGTCATAGTTTGTATGCGAATGGGGTTGTTATTGCCCAAAAGCAGTTCACCTATCCTTACTTCCTTTGTCTGTAAACGCTTATACGATGTGAGCGAGTGGCAGTATTGCTGCAACATGATGGCTGAAAAATACATTGCAAATTTAGCTTAATACCGCTTAAGAGCCGCGAATATCCTTCATTTTAAAGTAATTAACATTTCTTCAACATTCCTTATTACGGCTGTGTTATGGCAAATAGAAATCTGTGTTTTTCTGGCAAACAATAGTATTTTAGCATTATTAACGCACGGAATGGATTACGAAATCAAGCAGTCAGGTAAGTTCAAATTTGTATCGGAAGGTAAAGGAGAACCTCTGGTGTTGCTGCATGGCCTGTTTGGAGCTTTAAGTAATTTCAAGGATCTGATTGATCATTTCAAGCAAAGCTACAATGTTGTAATCCCCATGCTGCCCCTGTTCGACCTGGGCCTGCTGGATACATCTGTTTCCGGACTTGCCAAGCACGTGCAGCGCTTTATTGACGCCATGGGCTACAAGAAGGTGCATCTGCTGGGTAATTCACTGGGAGGTCATATAGGGTTGGTTTACACATTAAAGCACCAGCACCTGGTAAATACGCTTACTTTAACCGGAAGTTCAGGACTCTTTGAAAACGGTATGGGAGAAACATACCCTAAGAGAGGCGACTACGATTTTATACGCAAGAAGACAGAATTGACCTTTTACGACCCCAAAGTTGCCAGTAAAGAACTGGTAGATGAAGTTTTCGGTATAGTAAACAACAGGCTTAAAGCAATAAAGATCATCAGCCTGGCCAAGTCGGCCATCCGTCACAATCTCGGAGATGAACTAAAGGACATAAAGGTCCCTACCTGCCTGATATGGGGAAAAAATGATACCATCACGCCCCCTATGGTGGCTGAGGAATTTCATTCCCTGATACCGAACTCTGAACTGCATTGGGTAGATAAATGCGGCCACGCCCCTATGATGGAGGTACCCGCGGAGTTCAATGAGATCCTTAGTGAGTTTCTTCAAAAACATAAAGGCTAATAATCTCTTAAATTATTGTCATAAACCCGTAACATCCTAACCATGAAACAATTTTTGGTGTAAGATTTGTATTAATACTAGTAAGAGCGGCCAGCCGCACAATGCAAAATGGTAATAGAACAACTAATATCGCCCATCGTTCCGACACTGTTACCTTCTGATACAGGTACAAGAGCCCTGTTCCTGATGGAAGAAAATAACCTTACTCAGCTACCGTTGGTAGTAGAACATAAATACATGGCCCTGGTACAGGAAAATGACGTACTGGACCTGGACAACACAGATAGTCCGCTAAGCGCAGGCGACCTGTTTGATTACAAACCTGCTGTATTTGCCAGCGGTCACCCTTTTGAGGCCCTGCGCGTAGCACACCAGCAGAATCTTTCTATTGTTCCGGTAGTGGACAACCAGAATACTTATCTGGGATCTATTACCCGTAACGACCTGCTGAAATATATAACAGAAAATAGCGGGCTGGATAGTCCCGGCGGCATACTGGTACTGGAGATAGAACCGCGAAACTACTCACTTCATGAAATAGCCCGTATTTGCGAAAGTGAGGATGTGATCATCATCAGCACACAGCTTTTCACCAACCGCGACTCTGGCAAGATAGAAGTGACCATTAAGACCAACCGCAACGACCTGGCTGGTGTGGTACAGGCCTTTGAACGCTACAACTACGTAGTGAAAGAGGTATTTGGTGAGCAGAATTCACACGAAGATCTGCTTGACAGGTATAAGCTGCTCATGAATTACATCAATATGTAATTCTGTACCTTTGTGTTTTCCAATCTTATTATAGACAATGATCGCTGTTGGAGGTGTATTACTTAGTGACGAAGTAATTGAAGAGAATTTCGTTTGCGACCTGCTGAAATGCAAGGGAGGCTGCTGCGTAGATGGCGATTGCGGTGCTCCGCTCACTAAAGAAGAAACGAAAACAATAGCAAAGATCTACCCGAAGATAAAGTCTTACCTCTCTGCAGAATACATAGCCGAAGTAGAAAAACAAGGTACACATGTAATGGATGATGAGTATGGCTACGTCACTCCAACTATCAATGGCGGCATCTGCGTCTACGCTTATACTGATGAGCTGGGTATCGTGAAATGCGCTATTGAAAAAGCTTACAACGATGGCGTAGTGGATTTTAAAAAGCCTATCTCCTGCCATCTCTACCCCATCAGGATAAAACAACTACCAGGCTATGAAGCGGTGAACTACGAGCCCCGCCCTACCCTCTGCCGTCCGGCCTGCAAGCAAGGCAATAAGCTCAAGGTTCCTGTCTATAAATTCTTGAAAGAACCGATCATCCGCAAGTTTGGGGAGGATTTTTACAAGGAATTAGATGCTGTCGCAATACAATACAGGAAGCACAAAGGCTTATAATTCCTTCCTCAACCTCGCCACCGGTATATTCAGCTGCTCCCTATACTTAGCCACAGTGCGGCGCGCAATGTTATAGCCTTTTTCCACCAGCATATCAGTCAGCTTCTCGTCTGAATATGGTTTCTTTTTATTCTCGCCACCTATAATGTCGGAAAGGATCGACTTTACTTCACGTGTAGAAACTTCCTCACCGCTGTCTGTTTGCAATGCTTCCGAAAAGAAGTACTTCAGCTTGTAGGTACCAAACTCTGTCTGTACAAATTTGCTGTTCGCTACGCGCGATACCGTAGAAACATCCAGCATTGTCATTTGGGCAATGTCCTTCAATATCATCGGCTTCAGGCTGGTGTCATCGCCGGTAATAAAGAATTCTCCCTGGAACTCCATTATCGCCTGCATGGTATGCAGCAGCGTATGCTGCCTCTGCTTTATCGCATCTATGAACCACTTGGCCGCATCCAGCTTTTGCTTTATAAAGAGCAACGCCTCTTTCTGCCTCTTATCTTTTTTATCGCTGCGGTCATAGGCGCGCATCATCTCCTTATATCCTTCGGATACACGCAGTTCTGGTGCGTTCTTAGAGTTGAGCGATAGCTCTAGCTTACCGTTGTTATTGAACACAAAGAAATCCGGTATCACATAGCTCTCTGCCTTGTTCAGCACCGCAAATGCAGAACCTGGCTTGGGGTTGAGCTTAATGATAATGCCTATCACTTCTTTAAAGTCATCAGCATTCAGGCCCAGCTGCCTTTGTATCTTATCGTAGTGTTTTTTGATGAACTCGTTGAAGTGGTCATCTATGATCTCTATTGCATTCCTTACCTCAGTTGTCTGGGGCATTCTTTTCAGTTGAAGCAAAAGACATTCCTGCAATGTCCAGGCACACACACCGGGTGGATCGAATTGCTGAATATCGTGTATTATCTGGTTGACTTCGTCAAGGTCAGCTTCTATATTCTGTCCGAAGGCAAGATCATCTACTATTGCTGACGGTTCCCTGCGCAGGTACCCGTCTTCGTCTATGCTGCCTATTATCTGCTCGGCTATTTTTTGCCTGCGTTCGTCCAGCTCCAGCATACCCAGTTGGTCTACCAGGTGATCATGGAAGCTGTTCTCAACGCTCACCGGGGTCGATTGCTTTTCTTCGCTGTTGCCGTAGTAGTCGTCTGAATAGTCGTAGCCGCCATCACCATCGTCTTCATGTCTCAGGAAATCATCCAGGTCTACTTTATCTGCCGTATCGTCGCTAAGCTCCACTTCCTCGGTTTCGCCATCAAAATCATCTTCGCCCTCGTTCAGGTCATATTCGTCCGTAGGGCCATCGTCCTCACCCTGCTCCAGCGCAGGATTCTCTTCCAGTTCTTCCTTTATCCGTTCTTCCAGGTTGGCAGTAGGTATCTGCAACAGCTTCATAAGCTGAATCTGCTGCGGCGATAACTTCTGCAAAAGCTTCTGGTGCTGCGACTGTTTTAGCATTCCGTTCTTCTGTAGCTACAAAAATAACGGTTATACCTTCAAAACCACCAATATTGCACGGTATTTGCTGTATGGCCATTATTCAAGGCTTAAGACTATGTTAAGAGCTTCTTTTATACGCGGCAGTTTTGTATATTTCTGCCAAATGAGTAAGGACCAGGGGCATGAGTAAAAGACCATATATTTCAACCTCCTTTTCGTATATACC
>CAMPKR010000062.1 GCA_946887345.1 uncultured Bacteroidota bacterium
TATCTCGGCCATCCTCCTCCTGTTCCGCCAGGGCTGGAGAACGGGTGTGAACCGTGCAGCGGAAGCGATGACGATATTTGCCGTAATGTGCGCAGGCCAGTTCCAGATATTCCACATGGGTCGTGTTTGGGATTCGATGTGGGTATTACCTCTGCCTAACTCACGTGGTCCGCTTTGGCCGAACTTCAACTCAGCACTTCTTTGGGACGTATTCGCGATCTCTACTTACTTCACGGTTTCATTGTTGTTCTGGTACTCAGGCCTTATCCCTGACTTCGCTACGATCCGCGACCGTGCTAAAACAAAACTCCGCAAGCGTCTCTACGGTATAGCTTCTTTCGGCTGGACAGGTACTGCAAAGAACTGGCAGCGTCACGAAGCTCTTGCGCTGGTACTGGCAGGTCTTTCTACACCACTGGTACTTTCGGTACACACGATAGTATCTTTTGACTTCGCTACCTCAGTGATACCAGGCTGGCACACTACGATCTTCCCGCCTTACTTCGTTGCGGGTGCGATCTTCTCAGGGTTCGCGATGGTGAACACGCTGCTGGTGGTTAGCCGTAAAATATTAGGTCTTGAGGACTACATTACCGTAGGTCACCTTGAGGCGATGAATAAGGTTATCGTACTTACGGGTTCTATCGTGGGTGTGGCTTACCTCACGGAACTTTTCATGGCGTGGTACTCTGGGGTACTGTATGAGCAGGAAGCGTTCAAATGGCGTATTCTTGGTCCGTACTGGTGGAGCTACTGGGCGATGATGACTTGCAACGTGGTTTCTCCGCAGTTGTTCTGGTTCAAAAAGCTCCGTCGTAACATTCCTTTTACTTTCATTATGTCTATCGTGGTGAACATAGGTATGTGGTTCGAGCGTTTCGTTATCATCGTTACGTCTCTCTACCGCGACTACCTGCCCGGTAGCTGGACCTACTACAGTCCCACATGGCCTGAAGTTGGTTTCTACCTCGGTACCTTCGGTCTGTTCTTCACTTGCTACTTTTTATTTGCTAAATACTTCCCGGTTGTCGCAGTTGCGGAGATCAAGTTCATACTGAAGACGTCAGGTGAAAGCTTTAAAAAGAAGATGGAGGTGATAGATGAGAAGAGCGTTGAGGAATTCGTTCACGAACAATCACACGCGCACTAGTAAGTTGGTAGGTTGACAAGTTGATAAGTTAAAAAGTTGGTTGACCTGTTTTTTTTGAGTTTGACTTTTGAATTTTTTATAAAATGGCTATAAAGAAATTTGCGGTAGCGGCTTATGATGATGAGGAAGTTCTGTTTCCTGCAGTAAAGAGTGTGCGCAACAGCGGGTATAAAATGCATGATGTTTACACTCCGTTCCCCGTTCACGGTCTTGACGGTGCACTGGGTCTGAAGGATACTGATCTTCACGTTGCCGGTTTTATATACGGTCTTTGCGGTACCAGTACAGCCCTGGGCTTTATGTCCTGGATCTTTACTTCCGACTGGCCTATTAATTTCGGTGGTAAGCCTCACTTTTCCCTGCCTGCTATGGTGCCTATCATATTCGAGTTGACGGTGCTTTTTGCAGCAGTAGGTATGGTGCTTACTTTCTGCTACCTGAACCAGATAATGCCGGGTGTGAAGAAGCACGTTTTCCATCCGCGCCAGAGCGATGACCTGTTCCTCATAGTTATAGAGCTGAACGATCATGTATCTGAACAGGAAGTGATAGACTACCTGAAAACTACAGGTGCTGTTGAAACAAATGTCCAGGTGGCAGAGGCAGAATGGTGGTATGGCCGTTGGGACAAAAAAGAAGCTTACGAACTGAGCTGATAAGTACCGACACTTTTGATTTTTGATTTTTGAATTTTGACTTTTTATATGAATAGGACCAAGAGCATAGTAGTAACAAGCCTGATAATAGGCCTGGGACTTACCGCATGTAACAGTGGTAACATGCGCAGAAATCCCGGAAAGGTCTATGCGCCTGATATGACGTACTCGCGCGCTTACGATGCTTATACATACAATCCCAACTTTGCCGATAGCCAGAGCAGCCGTCTGCCGGTAGCAGGTACGGTAGCTAGGGGACACGACTTGCCCGATCACCTTGTAGAAGGCGATACCAATTCGTACAAGTCATTCACTACCTCTATGCGCTTCAGCGAAGACGAACTGAAAGAAGGTAAGCGCATATTCGATATCTACTGCGGTATCTGTCACGGACAGGCTTTAGATGGTAACGGTCCTCTGTATGCTAGCGGCAAGTTTGCGGCTATGCCGGCCAACTTTAAAGATGCGAAGAACCTGCACATGTCTGTAGGCCAGATGTATGCAGCTATCAAATTCGGTAAGAACAAAATGGGCTCTTATGCCAGCCAGCTGGATATTAAGCAACGCTGGATGATAATAGCTTACATAAAGAAAGTGCAGAGTGAAAATGGCGGCGATGCTTTCGCAATGGGAATGGGCACTCCTGCTCCGGCTGTAGATACAGCCACGGCAGACAGTACAGCGGCAGTAGCGGCAGCTCATTAATAAAAGAATAAAAAGAATTTAGACGTACTTCTATAAAAGTTTACAAATGAACGAACGTTTTCAGGTACCGGCGAGATTAAGAAATATGAGCTTAGCGCTTATAGGTGTCGGCGTGTTGACCCTGTTGATCGGTGTATTTACATTATTAGGCAGCAATAATCCTGACCATGTATTGCAGCATGCTGACAAGACCCGCTTCTGGGCTGTACTGCTGCAGAACTCTGTTTTCTTCGTTATGATCTGCACCGTGAGTGTATTCATACAAGCCGCTGCCCAGCTGGCACAGGGCGGATGGATCGTGGCTTATAAGCGCGTTGCAGAGGCAATCGGTGCCAACGTTTGGCTCTTTGGTGCTATCGCTGCAATCGTTCTTCTGTGTACAGCATTTTTATTCAATATCGACGGTCATAATCCTATTTACCATTGGGTACATCCAGAAGGGGATAAAATACTGATGGGTAAAAAAGCATTCCTGAATCCTGCAATGTTCACAGGCTTCACAATAGTGACTATCGCTCTGTGGGCATTCTTCGGTCGCAAGTTCCGTGCTCTTTCACTTGCCCAGGAAAAGGCGCCAAAGAACAGTACTAAGATCTATTGGAATTCTATGAAGTGGGCCGGTGGCTTCCTGGTAGTATATGCGCTTACTCAAATGAGCACCACTCCATGGATGTGGATCATGAGTGTTCAGGCTCACTGGTATTCTACCATGTTCAGCTGGTATACATTCGCAAGCGCATTCGTGAGCGGTATGTCATTGATCCTGCTGTGGGTTATCTACCTGAAGAACAACGGCAATCTTGAGTTGGTTACCAAAGAGCACATGCACGACCTCGGTAAATGGATGTTTGCCTTCAGTATATTCTGGACCTATACCTGGTTCGCCCAGTACATGCTGATATGGTATGGTAACATGCCGGAAGAAACTGTTTATTTCAAATTGCGCCAGCAGGGACCTTACAGCATCCTGTTCTACGCCATCTTCATTATCAATTTCGTTATGCCGATACTGATACTGATGGCGCGCCCCAGCAAGCGTAATTACTTTACAGTAACCTTTATGGCGATGATCATCATCTTTGGCCACTGGCTTGATTTCTACAACATGATCATGCCTGAACCAATGGGTGCTAACTGGCATATGAGCTGGTATGAAATGGGAATATTTGCAGGCTTTGTGGGTACCCTTATTTTAAGTGTGGCTACTACACTGAGCAAAGCGTCACTGGTGACTCATAACAACGTACTGCTGAAGGAAGCTGTGATACACCAGAGTTAAGAAATTTGTGAGAACGAATTGTGAGAATAAAAATTGATTAAAATAATTAGTAAATAATAAGCTGAACTGACCATGTCGGGATCCTTAACAATAGTATTGATACTCCTGGTTTTCATCATCGTTTACCAGATAGCCAAAGCAAGTGAATACGCTACCATACTCCGCGATGAAGCAAAAGTAAATGCGCAGACCAACAGGCTTATGGCCTGGTTGCTCGTTGCTTTCTTCGTGTTTGGTGTGTGGGGTATTTGGGAATGTCACCAGGCACTGAAAGGCAGGCTTCTCCCTCCTTCAGCTTCTGTTGAAGGTGTTGAATATGACGCCATGTTCGAGACGACCATGTGGGTAACGGGTATCGTGTTCCTGGCAACGCAGGCAATTCTCTTCTGGTTTGCTTACCGTTATCAATCCACTGAAAAACGCACTGCTTTCTTCTACCCGCACAATAACAAGCTAGAACTTATCTGGACAACTATCCCTGCCATAGCAATGGCAGTGCTGGTAGCTATCGGTCTCAAATACTGGTTCAAGGTTACCGATGAAGCTCCTAAGGGTCATGCTACAGTAGAAATAGTAGGTAAGCAATTCAACTGGCTGATTCGCTACCCTGGTGCAGATGGTGCTCTTGGTGCCCGCGATTTCCGTAAGATCAATGATGCTAACAACGTATTAGGACTGGACTGGAACGACAACAAGAACATGGACGATATCGTTGCCCAGAATGGTGAAATGCACCTGGTAGTAGGCCGCCCTGTAAAGTTGATCATCGGCTCACGCGACGTAATCCATGATGTGGGTCTGACTCACTTCCGTATGAAGATGGACGCTGTTCCGGGTATCGTAACAACTATGTGGTTTACTCCCCGCTATACTACGAAGCAGATGCAGGAAATAACCAAAGATCCGGATTTCGTTTACGAAATATCCTGCGACCAGATGTGTGGCAAAGGCCACTATTCTATGCGCGGTACTATAATAGTAGAAACACAGGCGGAGTATGATAAGTGGATGGCGAGTCAGAAGACCTACTATGCAGAGAGTAATCCTTCTGCAGCACCTGCGGCCCCGGCTACTGAGCCCGCAGCTGATTCAGCAAATACTGTAGCAAAAAATAATTAATTGAAGAATCGGCCGGAGTTTTGGCCAAAATGAATATAGAAATGAGTGAAGTAATAATTCAAGGACCGAATGTAGCCCACACACACGATGGGCATACCGGGCACCATGATCATGGTCATGACCATCACAAGCAGCACTTCTTTACGAAGTACGTGTTCAGCCAGGACCACAAGACCATTGGTAAGCAATTCCTGGTAACTGGTATCATCTGGGCCATCATTGGCGCGTTATTCTCAGTATTCTTCCGTCTCCAGCTGGGCTTCCCTAATGAGACTTTCCCGATACTGGAAAAATTCCTGGGTGAGTGGGCCAAAGGCGGCAAGCTGAACCCTGAGTTCTACTACGCCCTGGTTACCATGCACGGTACCATCCTTGTGTTCTTCGTGTTGACGGCTGGTCTGAGCGGTACGTTCGCTAATGTTCTTATTCCCCTGCAGTGTGGTGCACGTGATATGGCTTCGCCTTTCATGAACATGCTATCTTATTGGTTCTTCTTTATCTCGAGTGTATTCATGTTTGTATCATTGTTTGTACAAACTGGTCCTGCATCAGGTGGTTGGACGACTTATCCGCCACTCTCTGCACTTAAAGAAGCGTCAATGGGGTCAGGTATTGGTATGGATCTCTGGCTGATCTCTATGGCACTTTTCGTTGTGTCTTCACTGCTGGGTGGTCTTAACTATATCGCTACCATCCTCAACATGCGTACCAAGGGTATGACGATGACCCGTCTTCCACTTACTATATGGGCGCTGTTCTTTACAGCCGTTCTGGGTGTACTTTCTTTCCCTGTGCTTTTCTCAGGTTTCGTTCTGCTGATATTCGACCGTAACTTCGGTACCAGCTTCTACCTGTCAGAGATATTCATTGGCGGTAAGGCTCTGCCGCACATTGGTGGTTCGGCTATCCTTTACCAGCACTTGTTCTGGTTCCTCGGCCACCCTGAGGTGTATATCATCATGCTTCCGGGTATGGGTATGGCTTCTGAAGTACTTTCAAACCATAGCCGTAAGCCGATCTTCGGTTATTTTGCGATGATCATCTCGCTGGTAGGTATCACGGTTCTGGCCTTCCTGGTTTGGGCACACCACATGTTCGTAACGGGTATGAGTCCGTTCCTGGGTTCTATCTTCGTGCTGTTAACGCTCCTTATCGCTGTTCCTTCTGCGGTTAAAGTGTTCAACTGGCTCACTACTATGTGGAAAGGTAATATCCGTTTCACGGTACCAATGTTGTTCGCAATAGGGTTTGTATCACTGTTCATCTCCGGTGGTCTTACAGGTATCTTCCTCGGTAACTCAGCGCTGGACTATCACCTGCACGATACCTATTTCGTAGTGGCTCACTTCCACATCGTAATGGGTGTGTCGGCCTTCTTCGGTATGTTCGCCGGTATCTATCACTGGTTCCCTAAGATGTTCGGTCGTTTCATGAACCCGACACTTGGTTACATACACTTTTTCATCACCATCATAGGTGCATACCTCATCTTCTGGCCAATGCACTATGAAGGTATAGCGGGCATGCCTCGCCGTTACTACGACTACAGTGCCTGGCATTCATTCAACACTTTTGACGGTCTGAATGCTTTTATCAGTGTTGTAGCTATTGCAGTGTTCCTGGGTCAGCTCCTGTTCGTGGTTAACTTCTTCGCTAGTATCTGGCGCGGTCGCAAGGTTACAGTTCAGAACCCATGGGGTTCACCAACCCTGGAATGGACTACTCCTATCCGCCCCGGTCACGGTAACTGGGAAGGTGAGATACCAACAGTTTATCGTTGGGCCTACGACTACAAGGATGATGGACATGGTAACGACTTCATTTCACAGACTACTCCGCTGCGGGAAGGCGAGGAGTCCCACTAAACTGCTTAAGAGTTAAATCAAATATCAGAGCCCCCCGACATTTTCGGGGGGCTTTTTCTGTCGCAATAAAAGCTAATAAGATGCGTTAGTTTTAAAAGGCACACCTATAGTTAATTGCTATTGCAGAGATAGCTATTCCTTATCCTTAATCAACCGATTATGTACCTTATCAGAGGCGCCTGCATCTTCTTTGCTCTTACATTTACTATTGTTTTATCGCCCTGCTTTCCCGGTCATTCCTGGGACAGTTTCTGCTGGCGCGAATGGGCTCTGTATATCAAAAGGGAAGGCCTCGGAAATGTTTATCACTCCTGGACAGATTATCTCCCACTGCTGCACTATGAGCTCTGGCTCTTTGGCAAACTGGCCGGAAGCGAGAAGGAAATAGTGGAAAGCATTGGCTTCCTGCGGATATTTACCCTGATTTTTGACTTTGTTGCGCTCTGGTACTTATATAAGTGGCTGGGCCGGAAGATCGACTATCTTTTTATTCTCTTTGTTTGCCTGCTGAATATCGCCTGGTCGTATAACAGCATTGTGTGGGGCCAGCATGATGGCGTTCTTACCGCCTTTGCCTTTCTATCGCTATACTATGGGTTTTACAACAAGCCGGTACTGAGCGGGATATTTCTTGTGCTGGCACTCAATTTTAAGTTACAGGCTATAGTCTTTGTACCTATTTGGGCGCTTTTATACTTCAATGTTTTGCTCACTAAGCCCGGGTTGAAACAATTCATTCTGCCCCTGCTGGTAATGCTTGTCTTGCAACTATTGATACTATGGCCCTTCGCTGAGGCCGGTGTTTTGGATGAACTATTAAGCGTGGTGACAGGTTCTGTAGATAAATTTCCCATGATAAGTATGGGAGCAAAAAACATCTGGACATTTATATTCAACGGACATACAGACGAAGTGTGTGACGGGGGTATATGGTTTAATGGTATTTCCTATAAGCAGGCAGGGCTTTTTATGTTCTTCACAGCTTCATTTATAGCGTTGCTCCCTATGATCATCAATAGCATCAGGAGAATAAAATATCCTGCATTGGAAAAACTGGTACTAAAACGAGAGCAACTGTGGCTTGCTTCGGCTTTAGTGGTAATGCTCTTTTACTTTCTTAACACGCAAATGCATGAGCGTTATATCCATCCTGCTTTTATTTTCATAATTGCATATGCCTTCAATACAGGAAACTTGTTTGCTTATGTATTATTTTCCATTGCCTACTTCCTGAACTTAGAAAAAGAACTGCAGTATCTGAAACTGGATAACTACGAAACGCTGTTTTTTAGCGACATATTTATAGCGGCTTTGTACTTCGTGGTTATAGTATACCTTGAAATAAAGCTGCTCCGGGCATATTATGCTCCGGGCAGTATTAAAGAGAAACCATTTTACCTGTCATTTAACTATAAAAGACTCAATGCCTGAGATATTCGTTTCTGCGTTTCTTCTTTGCCTATCATCTCTGCTATCACAAATACCCCGGGGCCGTATTTGCCACCCACCAGCATTATACGGAGCGGCAATAGTACATCGCCTTTCTTCAGGCCATGAGTCTGCAGATGATCGTTAAAGCTTTGTTCTATGCCGCTGTGTTCCCAGTTGCTGATGCCATTCAGTGCCTCTGCCCAGCTGTTAAAAAACTGTTTTTTAGCCTGGTCCCATTTTGTTTGTATAGCAGGTAGTTCGGTGATCTCGGGGGTTCTGAAAAAGAAATGCCCTTGTGCCCAGAAGTCAGGTAGAAGTATACAGCGTTCCTTTATCAGGCCGATCACTTTTAGCAATTGCTCATCGCTTGTTTCTACGCCTTGTTCCTGCATATACGGTCTCACCAGCGGCAGCAGACTTTCATCACTGCTATGATGGATGTATTGATGGTTGAACCATTTCGCCTTCTCATAGTCGAACTTCGCGCCGCCTTTGTGTACCCTGTCAATTGAGAAATATTTCACCAGTTCTTCCATAGAGAATATCTCCTGCTCCATTCCCGGATTCCAGCCAAGCATCGCCAGCATATTCACAAAAGCCTCTGGTAAGAAGCCGATCTCTTTAAAGCCTTTGGTCGCTTCGCCGGTCTTCGGGTCGTTCCAGTCCATCGCGAAGACAGGGAAGCCCAGGCGGTCGCCGTCGCGTTTGCTCAGCTTGCCATTGCCATCAGGTTTCAGTATCAGCGGCAGGTGGGCCCATTGTGGCATACTTGCTTCCCAGCCCAGGTATTTCCAAAGCAGCAGGTGCACAGGCGCGCTGGGTAGCCATTCTTCGCCTCGGAAAGCATGCGTTATCTTCATCAGGTAGTCATCCACTACCACCGCGAGATGATAGGTAGGCATACCATCTGCTTTCAGCAAAACTTTGTCATCCACCAGCGAAGTGTCAAAACTTATCTCGCCGCGTATCATGTCTGTAAAAGTTATGGTCTGGCCATGCGGCACTTTGATGCGGATAACATAAGGTGTATTCTTATCCAGGAGCTCCAGCACTTCCTCATTGCTCAGGGAAAGTGAATTGCGCATTTGTCCGCGTGTGGTGGCATCATACTGGAAATTTGTCATTGGGTGACTGTCACGGGCGTATTCGTCGCGTTTTTTCTCCAGTTGGCCCGGAGTATCAAAAGCATAGTAAGCAAAGCCTTTGTCAACCAGCTGCTGCGCATATTGGTAGTACAGGTGCTTACGCTCGCTTTGCCTGTACGGAGCATAGGGCCCGCCCTTCTTTGTGCTTTCATCTGGTACCAGTCCGCACCATTCCAGGCATTGATAAATATAGTCCTCCGCGCCTTCTACAAAACGCGTCTGGTCGGTATCCTCTATCCTCAGCACGAATTCACCGCCGTGGTGGCGGGCGAAAAGATAGTTGTATAACACAGTGCGCACTCCACCCAGGTGAAGGCCACCCGTCGGGCTTGGTGCAAATCGTACTCGTACTTTACTCATAAGGCTGCAAAAATAAGCTTAGAACCACGATTAACATGACTCATAAGGTAAAAAAAGATTACCATGATCAGAGGATCATGGTAATCTTAAAAAATCAGTAAATCGTGGTTCAAAACCTTACTCCCTATAAAAGAACCACTTAGCCAGTTCCTTATAGCTTACTTTCTTTCCATACATCAGGATGCCTACCCTATAGATGCGTGCTGCGATCCAGGTGGTGAAAAGGAAGCCGCCTACCATCAGCGCCATCGATAATATCACCTGCCACAAAGGCGGGTCAAACTGGAGGCGCATCATCATAGCTATGGGTGATGTAAATGGTATCATTGACAACCAAACCGACAGCGAACTGTGTGGGTTGTTGATGATATAGCTCAGGGATAAAATAAACGTAAATACCAGTGGGAGCGTTATCGGCAGCATGAATTGCTGCGTCTCCGTTTCATTATCCACGGCAGACCCCACTGCTGCAAATACGGCACTGTACAGGAAGTAGCCGAAC
>CAMPKR010000063.1 GCA_946887345.1 uncultured Bacteroidota bacterium
CTTTTTTTTCAATGTTCTCAAATATTTTTTAGAAATCAACATCCATATAATAATAATAGATAAAGATTTTTAAAAGAAGGTTATTATTATTAGCGCTGTGAATTTGGGGAAACAAAAATGAAATCCCCTTTGCAAATTAAAAGAATATAGTTCATACACAGTTTATACCACCATTATCCACAACGATGATATGCGTCATTGCTGCATTCCCACATAAAAAGGTGAACATCAGTAAAATACCGCTTGTTTATAATTATTTAATGTGGATTTAATTTTAGAGCTTGTATAAAACCCTCTGACTTCCGGGTAAGTTTTTTCCCGGGCCTCTCTTTTAAAGTTATCAGTTTCTTACTCTGCATTTTACATCAGATAGTCACACTAATTAACAGCCTGTGTGGGATAAGTTTTTCTTTGAAATGATTATTGAACAACAGGATGGACATCTTCAAAAATTCTAAGATATCAGCGCGCTACTATGCGCACTTCCACACGCCTGTTACTCTTCCGGTCTTCCTCTGTTATTTCATTTTTTACTAAGGGATAGTCCATACCGAAACCTGTTGCATCCATTCTACCTTCTTCTATACCATTATCCGACAGATAGGTTTTTATAGCTGCTGCCCTGTAATAAGACAAACGCAAACCCGGATCACGGTAAATCGACTCTTCTCCCGGCGGAACACAACATATATGTCCTTCCAGTCTTATTTTCAGTGTCGGATTATCTCTCATAATTCGCAGCAGCGCATTCAGCGTAGGTATAGAGCTATTCATCATCTCGGTAGATCCCAGGTAGAAGTAAACATTATTCAGTATCACAGCCTCACCCACCGGCGTAGATTTTATCATATCCGGTAGCTCCGGCATCCCTATAGTGTCCGTCTTTCGCTTTTCTATGTCTTCTGCTATATCTACCCGCCTGTCTTTTTCATAAAGTTGCATATTCCCGTTTGTCCTGCTTACTTCTCCTCTGCCTTCCACCAGTTTTATACGCTCTGCTGGTATTCCTAGTGCCTGCACAGCTTCTGCTACGCTATTCGCTCTTTTATAAGAGAGTGTATTATTATAGGGTATATCGCCGCGCTCGTCTGCATATCCTGTTACCAGCAGGAATTTTTTCCTCTTCAGCTCTTTCTGCTGATCACTGAGAAATTTTATTGATGCTGAATCCAGGGAATAAACATCGGTAGGAAAATAAATATGCAAGGTATCAGTCTGCGAATAGCCATTCGCCGAAAAGAACAGAACCAATAATATACCCCCGAAAGTATTCATAAGCGGGCAATCTCTTCAAGGTACTGAATAAAATAACGCTCGTTGCGGCATTAATATTATTTCTCTACTATCCTTATCTCCACTCTGCGGTTACGCTCTTCTTCCTCGGCTGTCTTCTCCTTCCTGGGTCTGCGCCAGCTGGAGAAACCTTTATACGAAAGTCGCGCGGGCTCTATGCCCCTGTCCGCCAGGTAGGTGTATACAGTTTCCGCCCTTTTCAGCGAGAGTTGATAGCCTTTCGTCGTTGTGTCGCCCTCCTGTTCCTGCAGGCAGCATACATGCCCTTCTATCTGTATTTTGAGTTTCCTGTTAGACCGCAGTATATCAAATAGCTGGTTCATCTCCACAAAAGACTCGGGAGTCACTTTGGCCTGGCCTCCTACAAACTTTATGTTTCTTAAGGCAAGGGACTGTCCCGCCGAAGTGCGTTGTATCAACGCTTCCAGGCTATTGCCTTCCGCCACAGCAGCGGAACGTCTTGACCGGCTGTATATTATATCAGCCGGGTGTTCGCCGGTCATCCCTTGAACGGTTCTTATCCGCGTCTCACTGATCCCTCCTTCACCCAGGCGTTTCTTAATGGCCTGGGCCACTGTTGCGTCGCCATAAATAATAGTAAGGCTGGTTTTGTCTTCTAAGATCCCGAATAGAAATTCAACTTGCTGCTCTATAGTATTTCCACCCGTAACCGGGGACTTGATATGCAGCGTATCAGCCTTAGTTGTGTATGCGGCCGGTAACAGGAAAAGCAACAGCAACTTCATAGCGGTAATTATTTTTCCAATATTCTTATCTCCACTCTGCGGTTAAGATCAGACAGGTACTGTGTGCTTTCATCTCGTGTCACTGGCTTGGTGCGCGCCATCCCCTTATACTTCAGCCTCCCCGCATCTATTCCCCGGGAGACTAATATATTATACACCGCTTTTGCTCTCGCTTCCGATAAATTATCCTCACCCGTAGCCAGGTCGGTTCCGTCTTCTTCGTCATTGCCCGTACAACACACGTGTCCTTCTATCTGTATTTTGATCCGTGGATTTTCTCTCAGTATGTTGAAAAGATCATCCACCGCTTTTCTCGATTCTCTTTTTATAATATCACGGCCGCCGATAAAGTAAAGGTTATCCACTTTCAGCGTGCTGCCTACTTCTGCTTCGCTTATATTTTCAGTAGTCACCGTGGGTGCGGGCTCTTTCTTTACAGCTACCGGCTTTGGTTTCTCTTTAGGCTTTACGGGTTCGGGCACTTTTACTGCTGCTTCATGTTTCACTACTATATCCGCGCGCCTGTCCTCTGCATAGCCTCCGTGTTTTTCTTCATCCCTGTGCACTTCACCTTTGCTGGCTACCAACTTCAGGCTCTTTTTGTCAACGCCGTTTTTTTCCAGTTTTGCAGCCACACTTTGCGCGCGCCTCATAGCCAGCATATCATTGTAATAAACATCTCCCCTGTAGTCCGCATATCCCACAATAGTAATCCGCACACCCGGCTGAAGGTTCTTTGCAAGCTTATCTATCTTTTTTTCTGCGGCTTCGTTCAGGAAAGGATCGTCGGTATTAAAGAAAATATGTGTGGTATCCGCACTCTGTGCACGGCACATTATTGCAGGCAACAGCATCGCTATCCACATCATCACTTTCATACCTGAAATTAAGAATTATTTATCGGTCAGCACCTTATCCAGCTCTCTTACCATTGCAGCCGCCTGGCTCGGCAATGGAGTCAGCTTCAGCGCAAATTTTCCTTCCTTGTCTATCAGGAAAAAAACCGGCAGGCTCTGTACTCCGTATATCTGGGCCAGTAGCGATTTCCAGCCACCGCTTTCACGGCTATGTATGCCCGCAAGCTTGTTCGTTTCTATCGCCATTATCCAGGGGAAGTCATCGCTGTCCAGCGACACGTACAGGAATTCTATGTTCTTATCCTTATACTTATTGCCCAGCTGCACCGCGGCCTTCATCTCTATAATACTCTGCCTGTATTCGCTCGACCAGAATCCCAGTAATACATACTTTCCTTTCAGGTCCGATAGCTTCCCCGTTTTCCCCTGGGGTGTCGTGAAGGTAAAATCATACGCCTTCTCTCCGGGTGCCAACCGTTTAGCTATGGCCAGCTGCGACTCAAGATCTTTTTTGTAAATGCTCTCCGGCCAGCGTTTCTTAAATCTGTTCGTTCGCTCTATTGCCGTATCCAGTGGCAGGTGCCTGATGGCGGCATACAGGTGCGTCGCTATCACATACTCTGCAGAGGCCGGGGGCATAGTACGTAGAGCCATCCTGCCAATACTATCCTGTACACGGAAAATATTGATCGTGTCATTAAAATACCCTGCCACCTCCAGCTTCATTCGGTATATCTGGTCTATATAGAGTCTGTAGGGTATCATGCCTATGTATTTATCATTAAACTCAGCAGGGATATCCGCAACAGCCCTGTAGTTTTCTTTAGGTATCTCGGTTAAATTCCTGGTTTTATTCTGCGCTACTTCATGCAGGTAGGGATATTGATACAGGCAGAAGTAAGTAAAGTAATTATAGCACGCAGCCAGGTAATCAATAAAGTCAGCTGGTAGCCCGGCCTTATTATTTTCCAGGTATACCATTTCTTTCAGCTGCTCCATCTTCATGTTTTTAATAAAGGTTTCCGGCTTGCCCGTAAGGTATCGTTGCATCTTGTGCGGGTACTTCTCCACCTGGCCCATGTCTTTTGCATGCTTGGCCAGCCAGTTGGCACGGTCGCTTCCCGGCCCTTTGAATGATATCCTCCAGTTGCTGTCGGTTACCATGGCTGTCATATCCAGCTCATCTCCTGCCTTCACCAGAAGTTCACCGCTATGTTTTCCGTGAGAAAAGGTAATGGGCGTATATTCCTCTTTTACTTTAAACGTGTACTCAAAACTACTGTCTTGTAGCTGGGCTTTATACTCCACGGGGTCATATATCAGCCTGCTGTTGTTATAGTTCACGAAAATGCTGTCGTAAGAAGAGTTTTTGATCTGTCCCCTGAAGGTGACAGTTCCCTGTGCCGTCGCGGCAAGGGCAGGGACAACAAACAACAAGACAAAAACGAAACGCTTCACTTTTCTTTTTTCAGGATTACAAATTAATGGAAATATCGGCTGCTTCTGCATAGAGGGCAAACTACAGACCAACGTTGGTTCTGAAATGTTAAAAAAAACGGGGCTATGGCCCCGGCTAAGAGTATTTCTAATTTAAGGCTTACCAATTGTCTGCGCCAGTCTGCGATGTCCGTGGGAAATACAGGAAGCCACGGAGAGTACAGCGTATCTTAAACTATTACTAATACGTCTCCGCCACCTGCGGAAGTTCTCTCGGGCTGTATTGTTTCACGGCATTGGCTATGGCACGTATATGATCAGGAGTAGTGCCACAGCAGCCGCCCAGCAGGTTTACCCATCCTTCCTTCGCCCATTCGGCTACTATCTGTGCAGTCATTTCCGGAGTCTCATCATATTCTCCCATCGCGTTCGGCAAACCCGCATTGGGATAGGCGCTCACATGGCAGGAAGCCAGCTCGGCAAGTTCTTCTATGTGAGGGCGCATCTCGGCAGCGCCCAGCGCACAGTTAAGGCCTATGCTCACCGGCGCAGCATGCATCACCGACACCAGGAAGGCCTCCAGTGTTTGTCCGCTTAGTGTTCGTCCCGATGCATCAGTTATAGTACCAGATATCATCACGGGCAGCTTTTCCTTTTTAGTATCGCGGAAATATTGGTTCAGCGCATAGATCGCTGCCTTTGCGTTCAGCGTATCAAAGATGGTTTCTATCAGCAGTATATCTACACCGCCGTCTGCCAGCGCTTTTATTTGTTCGTAGTATGCAGCAGCAGCTTCGTCAAATGTCATAGCCCGGTAGCCCGGCCTGTTCACATCAGGCGAGAGAGAAAGTGTTTTGTTCATAGGCCCTATCGCGCCGGCAACAAAACGTTGTCCCGCTTCTTCGGGATGCGCAGCTATAAATTCCTGCACTGCTTCCTTCGCCAGCTTCGCCGCCTCAAAATTGATCTCGTAAGAAAGGGCCGACATTTCATAGTCCGCCAGTGAAATCGCCTGCGCGTTAAAAGTGTTTGTTTCCAGTATGTTAGCGCCTGCCTCCAGGTATTCCTTGTGTATCTCCTTTATTATCTGCGGCTGGGTAATGCACAGCAGGTCATTATTTCCCTTTATATCCAGGTGATAATCTTTAAAACGCTCACCACGGTAATCAGCCTCCTCCAGTTTATAGCGCTGTATCATAGTGCCCATTGCACCATCTATTATCAATATCCGCTGCGCAAGCAATTCACGAAGCTTTTTTTCTACTGCTGTCATACCGCAAAGATAAGGGTCTGCTGCATCGTACCCCACATCTTCCTCCGCCCGGTCTAAAAGTCTCATGTTGATGCGTAGTTACTATGCATAAGCTTGCCGGCATCCCCAATAGGGCTCAGGTCGCAGCGTGCAAAATTTAAATAACAGTACTCACTCCAACCACTTTTCAAAAAAACCGCAAAAAATTAAAAGAAAACTGTAAAAAAGTTACCCACATTACCCCTCCAAAACTTGCTTCCACCCACCCTCATTTCGTACCTTTATACTTGTCCGCCCAAAGCAGTTTCCGCCTTGGACGACTGCTCGTTCTTTGATAAATTTCAGTCAGTACCCGGATCAAATTCCATTAATTTTTTACCTGGGGAACCAGAGACCGCGAAAAAGCTCAATGAACCATAATCCGCTGAAAATCAACCAATTACTTAGGGCCAAGTCTGCAAAACCCTGCATATATCCTGCACAAGCTTGCACACATCCTGCACAAGTCTGCACATACACTGCATAAGCCTGCACACACGCTGCGCAAGCCTGCACTAAGCCACTTTTGTCTTTCTACTTTCTACTTACTACTCCCGACTTATGACTTACGACTTTTTTTATGTAGGTTTGGTAACGTTTTTCAAAAAAACAGGCAAAATGAAGGTTTTTATACTCTCTGCTCTGGCCTTATTGTCAGCCTTGGGCCTTTCTGCTCAAACCTACCAGGAGCTCAGCCGCTTTGAGCTGGGCCTCAATGGTGGCATCTGCAGAAACTCCCTGCCCAAAGAGCCGGTCTACATCGGCCAGACAACCTACTGGAATCCCTATATCTCGGGCCGTGCGCTCTACAGCATTAGAGAATACTTCCAGGTAGGGCTTGAGATCAGCTCCAGCAAATGGGAAAGCACTGACGATCATGTGCCCATCACAGGTTACCAGGGCCAGCCCCTCGGCACCGATACCATTAGCTATGTACTGGCAAGACCCGCAATAAGCTTCATGTTGCAGGCAAATGCCCTCATTCCGCTTTTCAGAAACTACCGCTACCACAACGTAGCTACCATCCACCTCGGCATTTCCGGCGGCCCCGTAGTTACGGTTAACGATGGTGCCCAAAGCACTAAAGTTTACGGCAGCGCTACCCAGGATTCTTCTTACCGCTATATGGACAGGTATGCTTATAAGCCCGGTTCTGGCTGGGGTTTCGGCTTCCAGGGCGGTTATACGCATTACATCAAAGATCATGTAGGTATCGGCGCCGAATATTCTACCCGCTTCTACCGAGTGCAAACACTTGATTCTGAAATGGCCGGCGTCAACAACGAATTCACCCTCTGGGCACACGCCATAAGCCTGAGCTTAAGATACAGGTGGTAATCACACCAAAACAATATTCTCAAAGGGCCGCTGATTAGCGGCCCTTTTTTTACAACTCCCCTCCTGTTTTTAGGAGGGGTGGCCGCCCTTCGCGGCCGGGGAGGTCAACTGCATTGAGGCACAGCGACCAAAGCACACGGGCCCCTTCGTTAATCGCTGGTTAAGCAGATTGTAAACCCTCGTTAAGCGCGCCCGAAAACTTTGCAAAGGCCCTCCCTGAACGCATCTTTGTGCAGCAAAACAAGAATTTAAGAGAGAAACAGGAACCATGACAAGGGCATTTACATACAAGGCAAATATTACAAAGCTGATGCTTTGTGCGGCCATGATGCTCATGGCTTTTGCTTCTTCCGCCCAGGTTTTGAAGAACGCCACAAGAATGTCTTTCCTTAAGGATTCCCTTATCGCCACCGGCAGTAAGGATTTCCTCTACAATACTCTTACCATACAGAATACTTCATCTAAAGCGCTGGAACTGCAGCTGCGCATTTCCATACCTGAGGGCTGGCAAATGACTACTCAGCAGGTGGTGACGGTAACTGTTGAGCCAAACAGCAGCTCTATAGTTCCTATGCGCCTCTACCCCGCAGTAACTAACTCTGCTGCCTGGAAAACAGTAAAGATCGACTGCCGCAGCCTTTCTTCAGGAGAAATGGAAACAGTGTCTTTCAACGTAAAGATGCAGGAAGTTTCAGGCTTTAAAGCCGGATTGCCTAACTCTAACATGGTTTTGGCCGGCTACCAAAGGAATATTTCCGTACCTGTCTATATAAAGAACACGGGTAACCTCGATGGTCATTATACAATCAGCAGCAAGAATGAATTTCTTCACCTGGACAATAAAGCCCAGCTTGATATAAAGGCAGGCGACGATACTGTTTACAACCTGAAGCTCACCCTCAGCGATCGTGAATACCAGATGCTCACTAAGGAGGAGATAAGAATAACCGTAGAATGCGGTGACGCTTTCAACTTGTCGCAGATGATCTCTAAGATCGGGTCGGTCCTGAAACAGCATAGCTCTGCCTATGCTGAAATGCCCCTGCAGCTGGAAGTTGGCGGCGCTTACGAAGGCATGAACGGCGAAGCTAATGTTCAGTACTACGGTGCTATGTACGGAAGCGTTGACATTACTGAAAAAGACCGCATGGCTGTGTCTTTAAGGTCAAACACTTTCACAACTCAAGGCGGTGATAACAAGAACAGCATCATGAGGCTGGAGTATACAGGCGAACACCTGCAGGTAAATGCCGGTAACGTAATAGAGATGAACGAATTCATGATGGATGGTTACGGAGGTAAGGTTGCCTACAGCTGGAAAGAAAAGAACAGCGTTAGCCTCTTTGGTGTATTAAAAAGCCGCAATGGCAACTACCAGACTGTAGGTGCTAATCTAAACCACGTACTTAATGACAATATACTTATAACTGAAGAAGTTTCTACCAATATAGATCATGTAGAAAAGCTGAACAGCGGTATAGCGAAGCAAAAGCTCTTCATCAACTTTGGTGAGAAGAGCCGCCTTGACCTGTTTACCGGCGTTAGTATGGAATTCTCTAAGAAGGATGCTACTTTCAGCGGTAAGAATCCGCTGATGGGTTCTTCGCTCGGCTACAACTACGTTCACAACGGAAGAAGGCTGAACATCAATTCGCATGTACTGTACAATAGCAATGCCTACGCAGGTACCTTTAAAGGACAGCGCGCGCAGAACCACGACGTGAGGCTGCTTCTGAAAAAATTTGTACTGGGCGGTTTCTATGAATACAGCCTTAAGAAACAAACTTATTTTGACGATACCTCGCTGGTTGCTGATGCATTCAGCACTGCAACAAATAGCTATGGCGCCAGGGTTGGTTTCAGCCACAAGGCAACTAATATTTTCCTTTCCGCAGGACGCCAGACGCAAACACAGGCTACTGATGGTACTAATACAGTTACCACATACGACTACCTGAACCTGGCTAATACCTTCTGGTTCGGACATAAGATGTTTATTAACCTGAGCTGCTACGCAGCGCTGGGATCAGCTACGGGCTATTCCGGTAAGAAAATACCCCTGAGCAGCACCCAGGCTACTGTTCAGTACAAATTCATAGGTGCCGCCGTTCGCTACGACAATGGTCCGTTCTTCTACGGGGAGTTTATAAGCTATATCAACAATCCTCAGAAGTACGAGCGCCTGATGCTTAGCCCTTACCTGGAAGCTGGCCTGTTTAAAAAGCAGCTGAGTGTGCGTGCCCAGTACAACTATACTAAGACGATGCCTAACAGCAACGAAGTATCAAGCGTGGTAATGAACGTTTCCTACAGTAATCCGACCAAGGGTTATGACTTTAATCTGAATGGTGTAGTGCCGGTGTCGAAAAGTGAGAACAGCGTAAGCACTTATGTAAATGCTGCATTCCGCATGCGTCTCCATGCACCTTGCCTGGCTATTAAGAAATATAAGTCGGCTAAGCTGGTATTGTTCAAAGATGCGAACAGCAATGGTGTGATGGATAAAGGCGAAGAGACGCTGGAAGGCCAGGTGATGACCCTGAATGGCAACATGTTCATCTCAGATGCTGAAGGTTCGGTGCATTTTAAAAATATTGGTGATTCAGTGCTGAATGCTGATATGGGCTATACCAGCAAGGTAAAAGGCTGGGCGCCCGTAGCAGGATCTATGCAGACATTTGCCGCCAACGGCACGCAGTATGTGCCTTACCGCAGGTGTAAGATATTGCAGGGACAATTAAGGCTGCAGAAAGACTCAACGTCTAACCTTAAGTTTAGCGTAGAACGCATTAAAGTAATAGTAAAAGGAACAGATAATTCTACATATAGTACAATTACGGATGAGAACGGAGAGTTCTATTTCAATCTGCCGACCGATAATTATACGGTAAGCCTGAGTGAAGCCGCCTTTGATGAGAATTTCCGCCCGGTGGAATTCTCTCAATCAGCAGACCTCACTAACAACCAGGAAAAAACCGTGTACTTCGACGTGAAGCAGAGAAAGAGAACGATGAATATTAAAAAGAAATAAAAAGCTCAGACCGTAAAGATGTATTATGTACCCCTCCCGCTATTAATAGCGCTTATACTGCTGGTGTTGCAGTATGCCCTTCGTGTAAAGAAGCACACTAAAAAGAATTTACCCCCGGGTTCCAGGTAGGGAGCGTCCGCTGCACGCTGCAGCGCTGCCTTGCCGTGCCCCGGTGTTTAAA
>CAMPKR010000064.1 GCA_946887345.1 uncultured Bacteroidota bacterium
CTGCCGCTAGCGTTCATCCTGAGCCAGGATCAAACTCTCCATTGTAAATGAATTGCTTGTTCACTGACTAATTTTTTGAACTCTAACTGTTATAAAGTAGTTATTGCTAACTACGTGTATTTAGTTATTATTTTAAGAAAATTAGACGTGTAACATTGTATTAATTAGTTACGCTAAATTTTACCTGCTGTAGAGAACTTCATCTCTACAACTGCTGTTTTACTTTCCCATTCTTTCAAAGACCTTTCAAACCGAAGTCTGATATGTAATGTTCGTAGTCCCGAGCTACTCGTCCGGCCAACCGGAAACATCAAATTTTTAAGAACTTTTCAGCGTTTTTTGCTGTCCCTCATTTCGTTTGGGAGTGCAAAGGTAGGAGTGTTTTATTAACTTCCAAAATCTTTCTGAGATTTTTATTTTCCTCAGGCGATTTTGACACCCACTTTACAAAGAGCTTTCCCTTATTTCCGTAAGGGGACGCAAAGATAGGGACTGTTTTCAATTCAGCAAGAATTGTACGGCATATTTTAATTCTCTATCCGATTCTATTCTGCAACAGGGTTAGAAAAAATTCTGAAAGGGTTATAAAGTTACAGAAAAGTCCATTCAGGCGCGAAAAAATCAGTGTGGATTACTGAAAACTTATCCCCCTAAAACCTTATTGATAATTACCGGCTTATGAAAGCAATAAACACTTTAACAGCTTAAAATGTGCATTACTCAGCTCTTCAGAGCTTACTGGCCTTCAGGGTATACATGATAGGGAGTTTACCTTCCATCCCTTTTATCTGGAATTTACCCCGCTCTATTTCCACAGTCTTTGCAAAACAATCGTAAGGCGAAAAATCCAGTTCCTCAAAGACT
The DNA here is from genome assembly GCA_946887345.1 of uncultured Bacteroidota bacterium. Next base: position 865 of record CAMPKR010000064.1, read on the forward strand.
TCTATCTGCAAACCGGCGTCTATCAGGCTCTGCATCACCTCTGCCAGACCGTGATTCCAGCCCACCGACTCTAATTCAATATCAGCGTCCTTGTCTGCATAGGTGCCTTTCTCAGTTTCCACTATCGCCTCACCGTTAAAATACGGGTACTGAACATAAGTGAACTCATTGTCAAACATCCACAATGCCGGATGGAAATCCGCAAAAACAAACTTTCCGCCCTGGCTTACATAGCGCGCCACCACTTCAGCCCAGGTCTTTATATGAGGCAACCAACCTATAGTGCCGTAGGAGGTAAAAACAATATCAAACTGCTCATCCAGGTACTGAGGTAAACTGTAAAGATCGCAACAGATAAACCTGGTATTCAGCCCCAATTCCTTTGCCAGCCCGTTCGCCGCCTCTATGGCCTTATCCGACAGATCTACTCCTGTTACCTCAGCGCCCATCCTTGCCAATGAAAGCGAGTCTTGACCAAAGTGGCACTGTAAGTGGAGAATTTTCAATCCCTTCACATCTCCAAGCAATGCCAGTTCCGGACTGTTTAGTGTGTTTTCACCTGCCAGAAACGCTGGCATGTCATAAAAATCAGAAGCCAGATGATGCTTTGTTTTCTCGTTCCAAAGCGCTTTGTTTATCTCTATGTAATTACTTCCTTGTTCCATGGGTGAAAAAAGTGAGGCAGGTAAGCTAGATGCTTACCTGCCTTGTAAAGTTAACTCTTTTCACAACACTACAACCCCGGCGTCTTACCTTGCCTGTTCTGGTTCCCAACGTTACGATCATCTTCGTCTACATCTATCTTCTGCTCTTGTGAAGTATCCAGGTCTTTTTCGTCACGCTCATTGTGCATATGTTCGTTTTCCCTGTTTACTTGTTTTTGTTCCTCGTCAGAAGAGTAGCCGGCGTGACCACCAGACCTTGCACCCTGTTGCTGTTCATTGCCTCGTTCTGAATTTTGCTGATTCAGGCGTTCATTAGCTGAACCTGTGCCTTGCTTCGGCTGACCTTGATCTTTCATAGTTAACGGTTTTTAGTCTAAACACGAAAAGACTGTGCCATATACTAATTCCCCTGGATTTTAACGAAAAGTGCAGTTAATAAAAAACTCTAAATTTCTTTTTACTAACCTGTATTTCAGGAAACAAGATTCCTTATCTTTATGACAGTGAAGAAGGATATTTTTATACTAATAGCAGAGGATGACGCCGACGACCGATTCCTGCTTAAGGCCGCTTTTGAAGAAAACGGCTTTACCGACAGATTACATTTTGTAGAGAACGGCGTGGAAGCACTCGATTACCTGCAGAGCCTGTGTAATAACGCCAATGAGCCTGTGCTACCCAAGTTTATGCTACTGGACCTGAATATGCCTAAGAAAGATGGTCGCGAGGTACTAAAAGAATTAAAACAACATCCGGAACTAAAAAAGATACCCGTCGTAATTTTCAGCACTACCAATAACGAACAGGAAATGCGCCGCTGTTACGAACTAGGCGCTAACTCCTACATAACCAAGCCTAATAGTTTCGAGAGCCTGCTAAAGACTGTAGCAGCACTTAGAAGCTATTGGATGCACAGCAGCGGCGTTCCTGCATAACAAATAGAACATTTTATAATTGATAAAGAGGCATCCTCCATAATGCCTTTGCTATTGAACCAATATTTAGCCAGAACCTAATTGGCTGATTTACTTTGGCATACGCTGTAAGGCAAAAAAATGCTGGTAAAAAGCCGATATCGCATTGCAAAAAAGAGCAGCAGTATATACATTGCAGCGTCTTTTAACGCCCCTTGGAGACAATTAATATGCAAGAGCATCGGAAAGTTTTAATTATCGACGACGAAATTGACCTATCACTTCTACTTCAAAGTTACCTTACCCGCAAAGGTTATGATGTACATATTACCCACACTATTGAAGAGGGCCTCGTAAAATTAAGAGAACTTAATCCTGCTATTTTATTCCTTGACAATAACCTTCCTGATGGAACGGGCTGGGAAATTGCACCGAAAATTGCTGCCGAACACGAAAACCTTTTTATCTGCATGATCAGTGCTTACCACCCCTCACAACCTGTAATGCCGGGGAACAGCAAATTCCTGGTAATAGAAAAGCCTGTGAGCATCGCCGAGATAGACAGGCAATTTGTAGAACACAATCTCTAAAGTCGATTCTCCATAAAACGAAAGAAGCCGCAGCCTTGAGAGAGACAAGCTGCAGCTTCATTGAAAACAACAGAGGATATGAGAGAGGAAATAAAATCTCTTTTTTTGAAAGTCCGTTAATCTATACTACCTCGCCTTATAAAGCCAAGCAATAAGGATACCACTGCTAGCACGAGCAGAATGTGAATTAAGCTACCGGCATTGCCCACAAAAAATCCGAGCACCCAGCCTACCACTAATATTATCGCTATCAAATACAGTATCGATCTCATAGTCTTTTAAGTTTTGTCTACCAATAGAGGAATAAAGACTGTGCCAGCGGACGAGTAAGCATAGTAAGCTCAGGCATAATGGCATGAAATTGTTCAGGTTACTGCAAAAGTCATCGGATGGACCTTATTTCTGAGCATCTCTATTGGCTGATGAGAAATGGTATTCCTCACAGCTATCCCTCACTTCAGAAGGATGTATCCGCAGATATCGCGATCATCGGGACTGGTATAAGCGGTACGCTTACTGCCTATTACCTGGGTAAAGCCGGGTACAAAGTAGTGCAGGTAGATAGGCGGCATGCAGCGATGGGCAGTACCGTAGCCAGCACTTCTCTTCTACAATACGAAATAGACACCCCTATGCATGATCTGGCCGAAAAAATAGGAGAAGTTAATGCTGTACGCTGCTACCAGCTTTGTCTTGAGGCGATCTATGAACTGCGCCGGACCTGCGCACCGTTCTCAAAACATGTTGGCTTCAAACTGCGGCCCAGCCTGCAATATGCGTCGCATAAAAAAGACATAGAACCCTTAAGAAGAGAATATGAGTTGCGAAAAAAACATGGCTTCAAACTCAGATGGCTCGAAACCGAAGAGATTAGAAAGCTCTTCGGTTTAGAAGCCAGGGCTGCCTTACTTTCCGCCGACGCTGCAGAAGCTGATGCATATTTTGCTACTCATTATCTATTGCAATCCTGCCTCAGGATGGGCAACCAGGTATATGACAACTCCAATGTAACTAAAATAGACCACAAAAGAGATGGAGTGTTACTTAATACCGATACCGGTTACACAGTCAAAGCGAAGAAACTGGTCATTGCCTGCGGCTACGAAAGTAGCCACTATATTCCTTTTAAAGTTGCCAAGTTATACTCCACTTATGCCATTGTAACCGAACCAGTGGACAAGAAACTGCTATGGCACAAACGAAGCCTTATATGGGAAACTGCCATGCCCTACATGTACTACCGTATTACCGGCGATAACCGGATACTGATAGGCGGCAAGGACGATGATTTCTATAATCCCGACAAGCGCGACGCCTCTGTAAAAAGAAAAGCTAAACAACTTGAAAATGCTTTCAAAAAAAAATTTCCCGACATACCCATCCGCACAGATTTTCGCTGGGCGGGAACTTTTGCGGGCACCGCAGACGGTCTGCCTTACATAGGCGAGCTAAAGGAAACGCCCAATACCTATTTTGCCCTTGGCTTTGGTGGCAATGGCATTACCTTCAGCCTCGTAGCCGCTAAAATAATCTGTGACATAATATCAGGAAAGGAAAATAACGACGCTAAGTTATTTGCCTTTAATCGTTAACCTGCTATTTTCTCATTTACATTTTGTTCAGCTTGGGGAAATTTGTCAGATAGCGGAAAAATTATGACGAACGTTGTCCCCTGGCCCTCCGCAGAACTAACCTCTATATTTGCTTTATGAGACTGCAATATGTTAAGCGTAAACGCAAGACCGAGGCCAACGCCATTTCTTTTCTGGGTAAAGTAGGGCTCAAACAAACGGGAAATATGCTCTTCACTTATGCCACAACCATTGTCGGCAATGCGCAGCACTACACTATCATCAGTAATATTAGCAGAAATAGTCAGCTCACCCACCTCTTCCTTCATTGCCTCTATAGCATTCACTACTATGTTGAGCAAAGCCAGCTTCAACTTCTCTGCATCTGCCATAATCTTAACAGGCACTTCCGGGTAGTTCACACGAAGCTTCATCTTATTGAGGGTTAGCCTATCAATAGAAGCGGTGATCACCTCGTCTAGTATCGACTGAAAAAGACTCGGCTCCAGTGTAATTTCTGAAGGCCTCGATGTCGTCAGCAGCTGGCTGATAAGATCACTGATGCGCCTGCTGTTCCGGTTGATTATATCCATGTATATCCTGGACGCATCGTCTTGCAGGTCCTGCTGCATTTGCTCTATGGATAGCGTGATATTGTTAAGTGGATTCCTCACCTCATGAGCCAATGTTCTCACCAGGCGGCCGGCAGCAGCCAGCTTTTCGCCCTGGAGAGTAGCCTTTTCCATCTTTTTAAGGTTGGTGATGTCATGCACTATTCCTTGCACAAAGGGAGGTGCGTTATAGTTTTCCTCCCTATTGGCCGAAATAAGGCAGTATTTTTTCTCTCCGTTCTTGGCAACCAGCATTACCTCCCAATCGTTGATATCTTTCCCCGCCTGTAACTGCTGTGTAATGAATTTTCTGTGCTGTGCCTGTTCTATCAGATCGCAGAGATTCATTTGCATCAGTTCTTCCTTTTCATAACCAATGATGCCAAGACAGGCGTTATTCACGTCTTTGAAATCCAGCGTTTCATCAGCAAGAAATACCAGGTCTTTCGATTTTTCGAATATTTCCCTGTATTTCCGTTCATTAGCCTTCAGCGCCTTCATGGTGGCTGAACGGTCAAGCGCATAACGGATACACCGTTCTACTTTTTCTGTGCTCAGGTCAGTTTTTATCAGGTAATCAACCGCTCCAAGTTGCATCGCCTCAATATCTACCTCATAGTTACCCTTGCCGGTAAGCAGAATGATCGGTTCTTCGCAGTTATTTGACAGGGCCTCCTTCAGCAAATCTACTCCCGATCGGGCACCCAGGCGATAATCAACGAAGTACAAATCATAATTATGGCTGATCATATGCCTGAGAGCATCAGTGTATTTTGGACACCAGTCTATCTTAAAGTTCCCGCGAGGAATGTGCTTTATATATTCACTGGTAATGATGTAGTCGTCCTCATCATCATCTACTATCAATATTCTGGTTTGTCCTTTGGTATCAGGCATTTGGATATCTTATTGTTGTGCGGGGAGAAGTATTACAAAAATAGCACCTTCTCCCTCCTTGCTCTCTGCATATATAGCACCCTTATGGTTATCTGCAATGCGTTTGCAGATAGCCAGGCCAATGCCGGAGCCAGGGTATTCCGACTTGCCATGCAGGCGCTGGAATATCTGGAAGATCTTTTCGGCATATTCGGGCTCAAAACCAATTCCATTGTCAGCTATAGATATCTTGTGATAAGCTGTGTTGGCAGGCAGATCATGGGTGACCAGCTCATCGGCATTTGCCTTTTCGGCGGTAACGCGTATTAGGGGCGATCCATTTTCCTTCCGGAATTTGATTGCATTGCCGATAATATTTGTGAACAACTGCGCAAGCTGGCTTAAAGACCCATCTACTTCCGGCAATTTGCCGGCTTCTATTTTTGTTCCGGTCTCCTCTATTACCAGTTCCAGGTCATTCTTCACCTGCCTGAGCACAAAATCCAGTCCTACTGTGGAAAAAGGTTCATTGTGCCTTGTTACTCTTGAGAATTCCAGCAGGTTATGTATAAGCATGCGCATATTCTCCGCCGATACCATCATACGGTCCAGGTACATAGCACCTTCGCCGGTCAGTAACTCAGAATACTTTTCCGCCAGCCTGTCGCTGAATGTACTGATCTTGCGCAGAGGCTCCTGGAGATCATGGCTTGCAACATAGGCAAACTCTTCCAGCTCCTTATTAGACCTGTGTAGCTCTTCTACCTTCTTCTTCAGGTCTTGCTCTATCTTTCTTTGAGCAGTTATATCTTTTATACTTCCGGCCAGTTTCAACGCTGTCCCGTTCTCATCCGTTATCACATTAGCCAGTACTCTTACAACTTTCACATTGCCTCTACCGGTTACAATCTTCATCTCCATGTCTATCCGCGCATTTTCTTCTATAGCTCTTTGCACAGCAGTCGCGGCTCTTCTAGCATCATCGGGATGCGTAAAAGTTGAAACGTACGCCCTGTCTATATGCTTACCCTTTTCTACTTCATAAATCTCATAGAGACTGTTTGTCCAGAATACCGTGCCGCTCTCTATCATCCACTCAAAAGAGCCGTATTTTTCAGTTTCCAGCTGACGCAGGAAGAGATCACGTGTATCTGCCGAGTTAAACGGAAATCCTGAAGTAGTAAAATCCGGCATTACCAGCATGTGAAACACGCTGGTGCCCGGCATTGACGACACATATATGTAAAATTGCTTATCGCCTTCTGCCTTAGTTCTCAGTTTATAGCCTGAATACTTGTGGTTGAAAGAACTTTCCCGCTTCGACAGCTTCACCTGCAGTTTAAAGCGCTCTGTATCTTCCGGATCCAGCAGGTCATAAAAGCTGAAATCCGCAGACCTTACATCTTCTTTTGTGTAGCCCAGTATATACTCAAATTGCTTGCTTATATACAGAAGCTTATAGTCTTCAATGTCAATCAAGGCAACTGAGGCGGGGCCGGCTTCCAATATTGCAGCAGCATCGGGCAGGCCATTCTTACTAGTGTTATGCAGGTCCATTACTTTGGGGGCGAATGTTGTTTCCACGGTTTTACTCGATGTTAAATTCCTTGAACTGTTTCATTTTGTTATACAGGGTCTTCCTGTCTATGTTCAGCAGCTTGGCAGCTTTGCTTTTGTTAAAGTTGGCCTGCTTTAATGCATCCAGTATCACTTCATACTCTGCATCCAGGTTGGCACTTTTCAGCTTATTTTCGTACGACACCGTTGTCGGCGCGGAGCCCAGGTTGTCCTGCACTTGTGAAGCCGGTGGCTGGGCATCAAACTGAAGCTTATGGAAGTTGGTTATTTCAAATGGCAGGGACTTCACTTCAACAAAGTCGCCGTCTGTGAGAAGTGTAGCGCGTTTCACCACATTCTTTAGCTCACGCAGGTTACCATACCACACGTAATTGTTAAAGATGTCTTCCACATCTTTTGAAAAGCCTTTTACATTCTTGCCCAGTTCGCCATTGGTCAACGCAAGGAAGTGCTTCGCAAAAGTCATAACATCTTTCTTACGCTCTCGAAGAGGCGGCACTTCTATGCTAAACTCATTGAAACGGTGGTAAAGATCTTCCCTGAATTTACCGTTACGGGCAGCGTCCCAAAGCTTTTCGTTACTTGCCACTATTATGCGTACATCTATTTCTATGTCCTTATTACCACCTACTCTTCTTATCTTTCTTTCCTGTACCACGCGCAGCAGCGATACTTGTATGTCATACGAAAGGTTGGCTATTTCATCCAGGAATATAGTTCCGTCATTAGCCAACTCCATACTGCCTATCTTTTGGTTCAGGGCACCTGTAAATGCACCTTTTTCGTGACCAAAAAGCTCCGACCCGGCCAGTTCTTTTGAAAGTGCGCCACAGTCTATCGCGACGAATGGCTTGCCCGCGCGTTTACTTTTCTGGTGTATCATCTGGGCTATTACTTCCTTACCGCTTCCGCTCTCACCATAAATAATGATGCTAAAATTGGTCGGCGCCACCAGGTCTATCTGTTTTACTATATTGACAAACTCCGGCGTATCGCCTATTATATAGCCGGCATCACCACCTGGCTTTATAGCTTTGCCGGTTTGGCTCGCTTTCTGGACCACGGGTCTTGCCGCCTCGGTTTGTTCCTTAGGCTCATCCGAAAGGGCCTTCTTTATCGTCAGCAGTATTTCATCAGGGAAAAGAGGTTTGGTCACATAGTCATAGGCTCCCATCTTCATTACTTCTACAGCGTCTTTTACATCACTGTACCCGGTGATGATGATCACCGGTGCGGCAGGGTGCATCTCCTTACCCTTGGTAAGCAGCTCAGCACCCGTCATATCATCCAATCTGAAATCGCAGAGCACAAGAGAGGGCTCATTCTTCTTCATCCATTCTATAGCTGCGCCACCACTGTTCATCGTCGTCACCTCGTACCCATGGCGGGTCAGGAAACGGCTTAGCAGAAGACACATATCATTATCGTCGTCTATAACTAAAATCTTGCTCATAAAACGTCTTGTGTGTATTAATGAAATTAACTGTTTTCGGTTGCATTTATGCCCATACGGCGCGTATCTGTGCTATCGGTATCCTCATCTGCTCCCTGTACTTTGCCACAGTTCTGCGGGCTATATTATAACCCTTGGCAGAAAGGATATTCACCAGTTGCTGGTCAGTATACGGCCTGTGCTTGTCTTCATTTGAAATAGCTTCTTCTATCACCGATTGTATCACTTTATTGCTGATCACTTCGCCCTTCTTGTCGGCAATTCCTTCACTGAAGAGGTCTTTCAGATAAAGCAACCCGAAATGTGTGTCAGCATATTTATTGCTGGTGATACGCGATATGGTAGATATGTCAAGCCCTGACACGTCGGCAACATTCCTCAGCACCATTGGCTTCAGCAGGCGAATATCGCCTTCCAGGAAGAATTCATGCTGCATTTGTACTATGCATTGCATTATACGCATCATCGTGTCCTCGCGTTGCTTTACTGCGTTCACGAACCACTGGGCCGACTGCAGCTTGCTCTTTACGTACTGGTTCGCCGAGCGGTCTTTCGCGCTCACCTGCTGTGCCAGTTGGTCATACAGCGACTGGTTGACAAAAATGCTGTTCGATTTGCTTGTATAAAGGTTCACCTGTATGGTATCTCCATAGCGGGTTACAATAAAATCAGGGATAATTGTATTCTTGGGTTCGTAATTGGAAGCTGTTTCACAAACCGGGTAGAATTTCAACGAACCTACCAGGTTCAGCACCACCCGCAGTTCTTCTTCATCTACGTTTAAGGCATGGTGTATCTTTTCAAACTGGCGGTGCATCAAGTCATTATAGTGATTTTGTATCAGCCTGGTAGCGCACCTTACATCCGGGCGCTTCTGGTTCATCTGCTTCAGCTGTATCAGGAGACATTCCTGCACACTGGTAGCACC
>CAMPKR010000065.1 GCA_946887345.1 uncultured Bacteroidota bacterium
GTGCAGGGCGGTGTGATCTGTAGTTTGAGCTTGTATATATGGCAAGAACGCGCTGTGTTTCCCCCCTCTTCCCGACATTCGTCGGGACAACGAGCGGCTCGTCTGTCTCCGCCGTTCCAATGGTAGAGTCATTGTATGTAAATAAAAAAGCTTCCGGTGAGGGAAGCTTTTTATAAAAGATCGCATTAATTATTATTGATCAACAACTACCAGTTTTTTGGTAGCGGCATGGTTGCCATTCTTAGTTAAGCGGTAGAAGTAATTGCCCGGTGCCAGTCCGTCACGCTCTATGGTAACGGAGTGAGTACCCTTGCCGAAATCCTGGTTGCAGATAGTGCGCAGTTTCCTTCCGTTCACATCGAACAACTCTATTGTAGCCTTACCACCCTCGGTGCCAAATTGTACAGTAGTAGTTTTTGAGAATGGATTCGGATAGTTTTGACCCAGTTCTTCGTTAAGGCCCGAAACAACCGTTTCAGTTCCAACAACAGTTGGTGCAAATACCGGCAATACGTTGAAATTTTGCAGCAGTACATCTGTCATTGTCTGTTGATCTACCTGGAACCAGTCTGCAAGTATTGCTGCATATATCTGGCGGAAGTCGTGCTGCATTGGAACGTTGTCCGAAACAGTAGAACCACTCTGTATTACAGGATTTGTACCAATGATGATCGGGTTAACGCCGGGACCGAAGGTCATAACCGGGTGAGCTGTACCGTGGTCAGTACCGCCGCTACCGTTAGATATGATACGGCGACCGAATTCAGACATTGTAGAAGCTGCAACTCTATTGTCAACACCGAGGAGGTTAAGATCATTGAAGAAAGCTCCCACAGCTTCGGACAAAGTGTTCAACAAGTTAGCGTGAGCACCGATCGTGTGATCGAGCGCATCTACCTGGTCAGCGTGCGTATCGAAGCCGCCCATACCTACTACGTAAATTGGTGTTTGCAAGCCACCGGCAACCAGGCGGGCAACTATCTTCAGCTGGTTAGCGAGATAGTTGTTAGCGGGATATGTACCGAGGTTAGCAGCATTTGCAGCAGCATTCTGTATAGCAACCGTATACTGTTGTGTTTGCTGGGCTATGAAGCGTATGAATGTTAACTCGTGGCCTGCAGGTGTATTAGGCGCAGGACTCACGGTATTATTAATCAGGTTGTAGAAGTTGTCGATATCAGCAATGGCCATACCCATGTTTACGTTGGGGCCCTGCATAACATTGGACACATTACTTCCTATCTGTATGGCCAGGGGATCCGGCATGTCCGCGTTTGGATAACCCTGGGGGAAGCCCGGATATTCTGAATCGAGGTAACGGCCCACCCAGCCTGTTTCCAGGTATTGGTTGGAATCGGAAGCTGTGAACCAGATATCGGTGGCGCGGAAGTGCGAAAGATTAGCATTAGGATAAGAAACACCCTGAACGATATTTACCTGCCCGTTGTTAAACATGGTTTGCAGTGCAGACATTGCAGGGTGCATACCTGTTGCCGGGTAACCATTGAGCTGAAGCACCTGGTTAGCAGGTATCATTACGTTAGCACGGGCAGTGGCAAGCGGACCATACTGATCGAGCGGAATGATGGTGTTCAGACCATCGTTACCACCTGCCAGCTGGATGATTACCATTACACGACCATTAGCTGCTGATGATCTACCCAACAGGTTCAGCAACGGACTATTGGCGTACGTGCTGATGGGTGTACCATTTATCATTAAGGCAAGACTAGCTGCCGGTGTTACTTTGAGGAAATCTCTGCGTTTCATGAATTGCAGTTTTTAATGGATTAACATAAATGATGTTCAGCTAAACGTGTCAGTTCAAGCAGTACGTTCCTGATGCGTTGAGAAACGATATTAGTATTCGCAACATTTGGAATGGCTACATAGGCATCCCAGGCGTTCGTCCAATAGTAGTTCTGCGTTTGGCCGGACAACAAGATACTCTTAATATTATTGTGGTGGGCTACCGAAATCGGCAATCCTAACAGCATTTTAACATAATAATCTACTAAAGCGTCGGGGTCGCCGGCATTCGGGAAGTTGGCTGTAAACGTTAAGTAGTCGATCCTGATCTGTGCGCTGGTACCCGCTGTGAAACCCCCATTGAGCATCATATCGCTGAAGGCCTGGCGGCGGGGGAGCGTAGTAGAATTGATCCAGATCTCGTGGAATTCCGGCGTTTGGTAGAATGCAGGCCAACCTGCGATGTTTGGCGGCTGACCAACGCTCGAATTCAGGTTGGAGGCATAGTAGTTTAGTGTGCCCCAGATAGCATATTCTTCAGGAACAGAAAGTGTATTGTATGGAATTACTACATCAAAGTTGCGTAGCGTTCCAATAACATAGTCGAGCGGAGTGCGGATAAAGCAGCCCTGGCTCAGCATATCGTAAAAATGTTCGCTCTTGAATAAGGCAGATAAAACCGGCCTTATTTCAAAGTTGTTATTGATCAGGATGTTGGCTAACGGGATGATAACGTTGTTCTCTATCGTAGTATCGATAACATAGTAAACGAAGAAGCGGTAGATCTTGCTGCAGATATACTTGGCAGTTTCGAACTTGCTGAAAACCATGTTGATCAGCTGGTCCGTTTCCAGTGCGCCATTCATGCCTGACTGACCTGCAATCGATGCATTAGCATAATAGAAAGAGAACTGCTTGTTACCTGTATCGTGCAGTGTGGGATCGAAGTAGCTCAGCAAAGTACTGTTGTTGATGCGCCATCCTGTAAGCACGCGAGCGGCTTGCTGCACGTCTACTTCTGTATAGTGAGGTAAGTATTCTTTACTAACTGTGAAAAGCTCCTGGAGCTCACGAGCGTAGTTTTCGTCAGGAGCGTAGTTTACGTTCAGGTAACCATTGAGGTAAACCAGCATGGCCGGATCGGTTGTCATTTCTCTAACCAGGGCCTTGAAGTTGCCGAGAGCATGGGCACGCAGGAGCATGTAGTGGTTGTAACACTTGCGGGCATCACCAACGATATCATATTCAATAGCGAAATGATTGTGCCAGAAGTACACCATTTTTTCGTAAAGGCTGGTATTCTGCATCACCATGAGACCTGTTTCCCATGCCTTAAGAGATGCGTCCCTCTGGCTGTCGGTCATTTGGTCGCCGTATGTGGCGTTAACCCAAGGCTGGCCCGGGAATATACCAGAGATATCAGGCACGGTGCTGTAGTTATTTACAGGAGGAGCCGGAATAGGTGGAACGGTATCCAGCAAAGATTGAACAACAGTATCCATTGTCATTCCGACGAAGGCCTGAATGTCTGAGTCTTTGGCACCGAAAGTCGCTCGGCGCAAAAGGTGGATCACCTCCTTGTCAGTCCATGGTCCCGTATAAGCGGTGAGCCCCGAAGTGGACTTACCTAAATGGGTAGGCAAAGTATCATTAGAATACTTGCTATAAATCTTGTCTACTTTTGTTGAAATTCCGCTTTCTAAGTTGGAATTGAACATCTCTTCCAGGAAAGTACGGCTCTTAACTTTGCTCATGACACAAGCTTTTTAAAGTGTATCTCTAAAGTTAGCAATTAAAGTTAATAAGTTAAAAGAAAACGAAATTATTTTAAGCCATTAACAATGAGCGAAATATATTATTTAAAGTATTCTTAATGGTTAATTGGTTAATGTTAGCTCAATTGGTGCTGACCGAGGCGCATCAGTTCCCTGAACATGTTGACCAGTCGTGTTTTTACGATGGTGGTATTAGCAACATCCGGGTTGGCCAGGTAGTTGTTCCAGGCATTAGTCCAGTAGTAGTTGGTAGTCTGGCCCGAGAGCAAATATCCCTTCAGCATATCATGTTCCAATTGTCCCAATTCAATACCGGCAGTTAAAGCTGCATAGTGAGAGATCAGCAAATCCGGGTCAGCTGCACCGGCGAACTGAGATACGGCGTCCAGGATATCGATCTTTATAGTGCTGCCCGTATTTGCCTGGAAACCTACAGCAATCATCATATCTGTATGTCTCATGCGTGCGCCAAGCGTATAGGAGTTCAACCAAAGTTCGTAGAACTGGGGTGTTTGATAGAAAGCAGTCCAGCCTGCAACATTTGGTGGATCACCAAGATCGAGACCTAAGTTTACTGTCTGGTTCCTGAGATAGTTCCAGGCAAGGAATTTTTGATTCAGTGTGAAATTGTTCGGCAGGGTAACATTGAAAGTTCTGGCATTGCCGATCACCAGGTCGAGCGGCGTGCGGATGAAGCAACCCATGCTATCTGTATCGTAGAAATGTTCGCTTTTTAAAAGGGCAGCTAATACGGGTTTGACTTCAAAATTGTTTGCTACCAGTATCTGCGCAAGAGGGTCGATGATATTGGTTTGGATATTGCTATCGATGTTATAGTATACAAAGTAGCGATATAGTTTACCACATATATAGCGGGCTGTTTCAAACTTATCGAACAGCATATCGATAAACTGGTATGCTTCATTGGCACCGTTAGAACCAGTCTGGCCAACAACGGAGGCATTGTTATAGAAAGCGGAGAATTGCTTGGTGCTTGTATCGTGCTGTGTAGGATCGAAATAGGAAGTAAGGGTACTCATATTGATCCTCCAGCCGGTAAACAATTTAGCGGCCTGCTGCACATCGGCTTCTGTATAATTCAGTGAATTGTGCTTGCTTACTGTGAACAACTCCTGTATTTCGCGCGCAAAGTTCTCGTCAGGGGCATTATTAGTATTAAGATAGCCATTCAGAAATTTGAGCATGGCAGGATTAGTAGTTACTTCGCTTACCAGTGTTTTGAAATTACCCAGTGCATTGTTGCGAAGCAGCATGTGATAAGTGTAGCACATGCGGGCATCGTTAACTGTTGAGTAGCGCACACCGAAATGGTTGTGCCAGAAGAACACCATTTTTTCGTTGATGCTCAGGTTTTGGTTAACCATTTGCGTCTGCCACCATACCTTCAGGCTTGTGCGTCTTTTGCCATTTACATTTCCATCGCCGTATGGGGCGTTGATCCAGGTTTGACCTGTCTGTATACCTGTAGGGTCAGTATAGGATTGAGTATTGTAATCGTTAACCGGGAGAGCGGGAGAGCCGGGGATATTATTCAGCAAATAGTCTACTGCCTGGTTCATCGTCATACCAGCCAGCGCCTGCACATCGGCATCCTTAACACCAAACATAGTGCGGCGGATGAGATGAATTATCTCGCGGTTAGTCCACTGCCCGGTATACTGGCTGAGACCTGCTGTGCTTTTGGCGTAAACTTCCGGAAGCTCGCTGTTAGAGTATTTAGCAAAGATCTTGTCGTTGGCAAGATCGTACTGCTCAGCTTCCTGTTGGGCGAGTGCCTCTAAAAATTCCCTCCTGGTAGTGCTCATGTTTTTTCATTTTTTGTTTTGACAATGAAGCATTCCTGCTACGGTGTTGATAGGGCCAGGTGTGGCTTGTTTGTGTTTGTGTTGATAGGGTAGGACGAGGTTGTTTGTGTTTTGTTTGTGTTTGCGTCCTGATGTAAAAGTATGATGGGAATTTACCTATGAGCGTTAAACGGATGCAATTATGTCGTTAACGCATTGTTACCATGTAAATCTGTTCACTGAATTTAGTGAAATAATTACAATTGAAGAGATTATGTAAAGCCAGGCGGTTCAGGCACAATATTTAAGTATCCTTTATCTGAGCCATATGGTTCGGTAAAAAAATGCACTATGAAAAAGACAGGAATACTGCTGCTGTTGCAATTTTTGGCTATTGGACTACACGCCCAGGTATGCTGCCATGCCCCTACTGATGGCTCTACGGTTTCCGTTACAAGGGCAGAGTTCCACGAAGCTCACCAGGTGCCTAAGCCTATCAATTACAAACCCAAGGAATTCAGCACCATGGTAAAATTCGCGACACTAGATGGGAGGGGAGCGACCGCTTTTTATGTGCCGGCCAGGCAGCCAGCCACTGAAGTGGTTATTATTTACCCCGAATGGTGGGGTATGACCGACCATATAAAGAAAGAGGCTGAACGCTGGCAGGAAATGCTGGGCGGCAAAGTGGACATATATGTGCCCGATATGTATGACGGCCAGGTAGCAGCGGATGCGCAACAAGCAGCGAAGCTATCAGCAGCCAGCACCAACGAAAGGAAAAGAGCGATCATTAACGGCCTGTTCTCCGAGATAGGACAGCAGAAGAGAGTGGTAACGATGGGTTGGTGCATGGGAGCTGATTGGGCGTTTAAGAGCGCGCTGATGAAAGGCGAGCAGGTGGCTGCCACAGTATTGTTTTTCGGGGTGCCGATGATGAATGACGAAGATGTGAAGAACCTGAAAGCGGATGTGATCTTCATTAATGGCCGATATGATAAGTTTGTAACGAAAGAATCTGTAGACCATTTTGAAAGACAAGTGCTCGCTAACGAACGCAAATTTGAACGACATGATTTTGATGCACCGCATGCCTTTTCTAACCCGAGCAACCCGCAATTTGATGCAAAAAATGCTGTAGCGGCAGAACAATTTGTGATAGCATTTTTGAAAACACGAATGCAATTGTAGCCAAGGGGTAAAATAGATTATTCGCCGTTGTAATGTACTTACAACGGCATTTTGCATTTTTTACCCGGGGCAGGTATCTTTCTTTGCATTTTTTGCAAATCCTGTAGATGGTCGGTTGGCAAGAAGGGAATTATTGCTAAAGAAAGATGTTCCGGCTGTACTTATCAATTAGGATAGTGTATAGGTGCAAGATAGTTTTGAGCTATGCTCTGTATAGTATTTATTGTTGAAAATAGCTATGTTTAACGGGCAATCATTAGTTATGAATAAGGCTTTATTTCTCCTCGCAATTCTATTACCATTTATATCGCAGGCACAGCTCACACAGATCATTAAAGGTAGTGTGCATGATAAAGAGTCACATACACCCTTACAAGGTGTTGCCGTGTCGGTGACAGACGTAGAGGGCAAACCGGGGACAGTGACAGACGAGGCAGGCAATTTCAGCATAGGTAATATCCCGGTAGGTAAACATTCCATGCGCCTCAGTTACCTGGGGTACCAATCGGTGGAGCTAAGTGATATACTGGTGACATCGGCGCGCGAAGTGGTAGTTGTAGTGGAAATGGAGGAGACTACCAATAAGATAGCCGAGGTGGAAATAAAGGCAAAGCGGGAACACATAAACGAAATGGCGATAGTAAGTGCCAAGACCTTTGAAGTGCAGGAAACGGAAAGATATGCCGGTAGCCGTGCCGATCCTGCGAGGATGGCTTCCAATTTTGCGGGAGTGCAGGGCGCCAATGACTCAAGGAATGATATAGTGATAAGAGGCAACTCACCGCAGGGTGTACTCTGGAGGCTGGAAGGGGTAGACATACCCAACCCGAATCACTTCTCCGTACCGGGCACTACTGGTGGGCCGGTGAGTATGCTGAACAGCAAGACACTTGGCAACAGTGATTTTTTTACGGGAGCATTTCCGGCGGAATATGGTAATGCTACTGGTGGCGCATTCGATCTGCAACTACGTAATGGTAATGCAGGTAAAACAGAAGTAACCGCGCAGCTGGGTTTCCTGGGAACGGAAGTGGCAGCTGAAGGGCCGATATCGAAAAAGAGCGGCTCATCGTTCCTTATTGCGTACAGGTATTCAACTTTAAAGTTGTTTGAAGGGCTGAATATTAAAATAGGTACCAGCTCGGTGCCGAATTACCAGGATGCGACTTTTAAGCTCAACTTCCCCATTAAGAAGAAAGCGAACCTTTCATTTTTCGGGATAGGAGGATTGAGTAAGATAGACCTGATAGTGAGCAACCTTACAGAGCAGCCTGAAGAACTGTATGGCGAGTCGGACAGGGACCAGTACTTCTATTCTAATACAGGTGTAGTGGGAACGACGTTCAGCTATATTATTAATAGCAGCACTTATACCAGTATTACGGTAGCACAGACAGCCAACCAAATCGGCTCTCACCACGATAAGGTATTCAGAGCTGCCGGTTTCGAGGTGGATTCTATCAAAAGCATACTGGACTATAATTATACAACACGGAGCACTGTTGCGCACTGGTACGTCAACAAAAAGTTTTCAGCGAAGCATACATTGAAGGCAGGCATAGTGAACAATTACTACAACCTTGACCTGCTGGATAGCAGCAGGCAGTACCCTCCAACCAGGCAGGATTGGGAGCATAGGACCGGCTTTAGCGGAGGGACCAACTTAACGCAGGCTTACGTGCAATATAAGTTCAGACCAAACGATAATCTTACAGCAACTGCAGGCGTGCACGGGCAATATTTGTCGCACAATGGATCTAAGTCCATTGAGCCGAGAGTAGCTATGCGGTACCGGTTGAACAGCACTAATAATATTTCGCTGGGCTATGGCCTGCATAGCCAGATGCAGCAGATGTACCAGTATTTCTCTCATTTGCCGCAGAATGCGCCATCGCAGATGCACAACTATAATGTAGACTTTACGCGCAGTCACCATGTGGTGCTGGGATACGATCATCGGTTCAGCAATGTGCTAAGGGTAAGTACGGAGGCTTATTACCAATACCTTTTCAATATACCGGTGGAGAAAAGAGCGGGCTCTTCGTTCTCTGGTTTGAACCAGGGCAATTCGTTCAGCAGGACATTCCCCGATACATTACAGAATACAGGAACCGGGTACAACTATGGAATGGAAGTGACAGTAGAAAAGATGTTTAGTAAAGGATATTATTTCCTGTTTACAGGATGTGTCTTTAACTCCAAGGCGAAGGGGAATGATGGAGTATATCGCAGCACAGACTATAATACTAACTTCTGCTTAAACTTGCTGGGAGGGTATGAACTAAAGTTAAGTAAAAACAGTGTGTTGATCAGCGGGCTGAAAATAACTTATGGGGGTGGCCAATTGTATTCTCCGCCAGATGTAGCAGCATCGAATAATATGGGCGACTATATAGTGGTAGACAGCCTGAGAAATACGCTGAGGTTTCCTAACTATTTTAGAACTGATCTGAGGATAGGAGTCAGACTGAACAGGAAGAAGGTAACGCATGAGATAGCCTTTGACCTGGTGAACCTGTTCGGTACTAAGAACCTACTCAACCTCACCTACAGCAGCGACCTTGCGGCACAGGGGCAATATCCCTTCCTGAAGCAATACCAGCTGGGCTTTTTGCCATTGTTCTATTACAGACTGGATTTTAACCTGGGCAGTAAGAACTAGCTTTATTTTAGCTCTGCTGGCATAGTCTTTTGGCCTTTATGGAAAAGAAATGTATGGAAGAGAACAGGAAGAATCCTGCAGAACAATATAATAAGAAGCAGGAGAAAAAGAAGAAGAAAAAAGGCCTGCACAATGATGCATTATATGCCGCAAGCATGGGCAGGCCTGCAACCGGGCAGGTAGACCCTCATAGCAATCGCGGATTAGCTAATACGGGTACTAATATATCTTACGAAGGGCCTACATCTCCCGGAAGCGGAGGCTCGGTAGGTACGGGTTATTCATCGGGCAAGTCTGCTGTGGAACCAAGGATCAGTACAGATTCGGATTATGAACGAGCCAGGATAGAAAAAGAAAATAAGGATGCCGATGAAGAAAAAAACAGGCGTGAACATAATGAGGAAAGAGATATAATATAAGTGAGTCTTTTCCGTTATTGAAATGCTGCAGTTTTGTGAACTGCAGCATTATTTTTATTATTATATTGCACCAACCAACCATAAGCTTTATGTACAAATACCTTATCTGTTCATCTCTTTTATTAGCCTCAGCTATGTTCTATTCCTGCGAGAAGAAAACAGAAGGCTGCACCGATCCCACAGCTGATAACTTTAACCTATATGCTGATGAAGATGATGGAAGTTGTGTGAAGACTAAGTTTTTAGAAGGGCCGTTTCTATTTACCGGAAACAGATCGGGTGGGGGATCGGGATCAATTAGTGTGCAGGATTCATTTAATGTAGTAGATCTGGGGAACGGACAATACAGGCTGGAAGGGCTGGCTGGTTGCAGCAGTATACAAGTGCAAAGCACTGATAATAGCTGGCAGATGGTAGCTAATTCTTGCGGCATTGCGAACTGGTC